>CAIYNH010000670.1 GCA_903927495.1 uncultured beta proteobacterium | reverse complement strand
GCATTTCAAGCAACTGTCCACGCATAATCAAAGGAAACGTATCAGACTATGCACGCATCTTAGTCAAGTCGACTTACTGCACGAGATGCTCATCGTGCATGACAAAAATTCTTATGTTCGCCCCCACAAGCATCCTAATAAAAGCGAATCAACCCATATCATTGAAGGTCTTGTTGACGTTGTCTTATTTGACGATGATGGACAAATAGAACGTGTAATCAGTATGGGAGACTATGCATCCGGTAAAAATTTTTACTACCGCGTGGCAGCACCTATTTTTCATACATTAATCATTCGATCTGAGGTCTTGGTATTTCATGAAACCACAAATGGCCCCTTTGACAGAAATGCTACTATTTTTGCTTCGTGGGCGCCGGACGATGCCGACCTTAGTACCATGGTTGACTATATGTCAGCTCTAGACAAGCGGGTCAGATTAATCAAATGATTATTATTGGAAATTAATATGAAAAAGGCGATTTATCATCGGAAAACGTGCCGTGCGTGTGAGGGGTACGATTTGGAGAAGGTTTTCAGTCTGAAACCAACACCCATTGGCGACGCCTACGTCACCTCTGAAAAGCTTAACGTAATCCAGCCAAGCTACCCTATTGATTTGTACATGTGCAAAAGTTGTGGCTTAGCACAACTCGCTGATGTTATTGATCCGGATATTCTCTACGGAGAATACATTTATGTAACCGCAAGTTCCACTGGCCTGTCGGGGCACTTTCAACTCTATGCTGATAGTGTCATCAATCGATGTGCGATAAATGCTGGTTCGCTAGTTGTTGACCTTGGCAGTAATGACGGCACATTATTGAGGTATTTTCAGCAGCGAGGTATGAGCGTTTTGGGTGTTGAACCCGCTGCGCATATTGCATCCCAGGCGACAGCTTCCGGCATCATGTCCATTGCTGAATTTTTTACACCTGATCTCGCCAAGAATATTGTTGCAAAGCATGGGCGTGCCAAACTCATAACCGCCAACAATGTGTTCGCCAATATTGATGATTTGATGTCTTGGGTGGCTGCTGTTAATGAACTGTTGGACGATGACGGTGTGTTTGTATTTGAGAGCTATTACCTTGCTGACTTGGTGCAGAACATGGTGTTCGATTTTATCTATCACGAACATCTATCTTCGTTCTCAGTTAGACCAATGCAATCCTTGTTCGAACGTGTTGGTCTGGAATTGGTTGCCGTTGAACGCGTCGCCACCAAGGGTGGGTCATTGCGTTATTTTGTTCAGCGTCCAAGTGGTCCGTTGAAGAAAGATGGCTCCGTCGTGGAAATGCTGACGCTTGAGGAAAGTATGGGTTTGTATCGAATAGAGACGTTTATGGCCTACGCAGAGAAGATTGACGGACTCAAAGAGCAAACAAGGACATTCTTGGCGAAGGCCAAGAATGAAGGCAAAAGCATCGCTGGTTTTGGGGCCTCGATTACAGGCACCACCCTGATTTATCACTTTGAACTTAGTGAGTATTTGGACTACTTGGTTGACGACAATCCAGCGAAGCAGCAGCGATTTAGTCCAGGCCTCCATTTGCCTGTTCTGTCCACTTCGGCACTTTATGAACGAAAACCTGATTACGTACTAATTTTAGCCTGGAGATTCGCAGATCAAATCATCAACAGCAATGAAAAGTATTTGCACTTAGGCGGCACATTTATCGTTCCGTTGCCATCACTGAAGATATGTAGCTAAGAATAGTTAGTCGATGCAATAATAATTGATTTCCACTGGATTGTCCTAAAAACCAATTTTTTCACCAACCAGT
>CAIYNH010000669.1 GCA_903927495.1 uncultured beta proteobacterium | reverse complement strand
GCAGGTATTCAGATTCAGGTACTGCAACAGCGCTTGGCCAAGATGGACTTGACGCTGGAAGTGTCTGCCGCTGCACTGGCCGAGTTGGCCAAGGTGGGATTTGATCCGGTGTTTGGCGCACGACCCTTGAAGCGTGCCATTCAGCAGCGCATCGAGAATCCCTTGTCGAAACTGTTGCTGGAAGGCAAATTCTTGCCCAAAGACACGATTCCGGTCGGGGTCGATCCGATTCGTTCGCCGGGACAGTTCAGTTTTGAGCGGGTGCTGCCCTGAACCAGGCTGAACTGGTCTGAAAAATAAGCTGATCAACACGCCATCTCCAAGGTGGCATTGATCGGGTTTCTGCGTGCATTGGCGATCTCATTTACCATAGCCCGATGACCAGTACTACTTTTCACCTTCGACCCGCAGTTCCACTCGGGCAAGATGCAGCGATCATCGGCTTGGTGGGTTTGGCGCATGCCGCTTCCCATTTTGGTCACTTGCTGCTGCCGCTGATGTTTCCGGTGTTTATCACCGAGTTTGGCCTGAGCTACTCGCAGCTGGGCCTGCTGATGACCACTTTTTTTGTGGTTTCAGGCCTGGGTCAGGCCTCGGCTGGTTTCGTCGTTGACAAGGTCGGGGCGCGACCGATGCTGTTTTTGGCTCTGACCCTGTTTGTATTGGCCTGCGGTCTGGCCTCCCTGGTGACGGGGTACAGCGCCCTATTTGGTGTGGCCGCATTGGCGGGATTGGCCAATGCGACCTTTCATCCGGTGGACTTCACGATACTTAATCAGCGAGTGTCCACGCCAAGGTTAGGTCATGCCTTCAGTGCCCACGGTTTGACGGGTAACCTGGGCTGGGCCGCAGCACCGGTATTTTTTGCCACGCTGAGCGCGCTGTCCAATTGGCGGACCGCTTATCTGGCTGCTGCGCTGATGTATGTGGGCATTTTGGCCCTGTTGTTTTTTCATCGTGACAAACTATTGACGCAAGCCGTGGTGCATCACCCCGATACGCCCGCCGAGCACAGCATGGCATTCATGAAGCTGCCGGTGGTGTGGTGGTGTTTCAGCTTCTTTCTGCTTTCAACCATGACGCTGGCCGTGGTGCAAAGTTTCTCGGTGTCGATCTTGAAAGCCATGCATGGCATCAGTTTTGAGTCGGCAACGTTGACCCTCACTGCCTACATGCTGTGTGGTGCTTTCGGGATGTTTGTGGGGGGGTTTGTGGCGGCTAAATCCAACCACAGTGACCGGGTGGTGGCGCTGTCAATGGCCACTGCCAGTGTTCTGCTGGCCTTGTGTGGCACCGGTATTTTTGGTGCCACACTGACCATGGCCGTGCTGGCGGCTACTGGCTTTGCGGTGGGTATTGGTGGACCCTCGCGTGACATGATGATCAAGAAGGCCACCCCCAAGGGAGCTACCGGGCGCGTGTATGGATTGGTCTACTCAGGTCTGGATACCGGTTTTGCAATTTCACCGATTATTTTTGGTGCCTTCATGGACCGTGGTTGGTACGGTGCAACCTTGATGGGTGGGGCGCTCTCGCTGCTGCTTAGCGTTATTGCCGCGCTTGGGGTGGGGCGGCGAACCGTGTGAGCGTAGCTTCGTTGATGCAGGTGGTGACCTGGCTGCCCGAATAAAAAAGGCTGACAAGTGTCAGCCTTTTTTCGATCAAAGCAGTGTGATTATTTGAGGTGCTTGCCGATCAAGCCGGCCATCTCGAACATCGTCACCTGAATTTTGCCAAAAACTTCCTTGAGTTTGGCATCGGCATTGATCAGGCGCTTGTTGACGGTATCCTGCAATTTGTGCTTCTTGATGTAAACCCACAATTGCTTCACCACCTCAGTGCGTGGCAGTGCTTTGGCACCTACCACGGCAGCCAGGGCTGCGCTCGGAGTCAAGGGTTTCATGAATGCGGCATTCGGGGTGCGTTTGCTGGCTGGTGCTGCCTCAGCAACTGCTTTTTCGGCTGGTGCTGCGGCTACCTTTGCGGGGGCAGCTTTCTTTGCCGGTGCGCTGGTTTTGGCGGGGGCTTTTGCAGCTACTTTTTTGGCTGGCGCAGCTGCCTTTGCCGGAGCCGCTGCCTTTGCCGGAGCCGCTGCCTTAGCAGGAGCGGCCGCTTTTGCTGGCGCAGCTTTCTTGGCCGGAGCGGCTTTGGTGACTGGGGCGGTTGTTTTTGCTGGTGCCTTCTTTGCAGTTGCCATGGTGGGTTGTCCTTTTCGTAGTTGATCAATCACCAGCAAAACAGCGTATTCACTGGTTGGCGTGAATGCTACTGGAGAAAGTGGGGCTTTCCAATAGGGTGGACGCTAATTTCGCGCCAGAATGGCTGATTTTTTGCAACTAATGCGTTGCACCTACAATTTTTGAGAATGAAAGGGTATTTGCCATGACGAGAACGTTTGCTACATGCGATTTATGTGATGCACACAAACACGACAATCCCGTGCTGTTTCGGGTCTTGCCGCCGGTATTTCGTGACTTCGGAGCCCGGTTATCGTTCAGCGGGCCGGTGGTCACGGTCAAGTGTTTTGAAGACAACTCGCTGGTCAAAGCAGCCGTTGATGCATGCGGCTATGAAGACTCTGCCGATGGCCGCATTGGCAAGGTGCTGGTGGTCGATGG
>CAIYNH010000668.1 GCA_903927495.1 uncultured beta proteobacterium | reverse complement strand
GTGCTGCAAGACCTGCAACTGGCATCGGTGCATCAAACGCTGGAGCGCGTCAGGCAGGCCATCGTTGAGGACGAGTTTCGACTGTATTACCAGCCCAAAGTGAATTTGCACAGTGGTGCAGTAAATGGATTTGAAGCCTTGTTGCGCTGGCAGCATCCACAGGACGGGATGATCCCGCCACTGTCGTTCCTGCCATTGGTTGAGCAATCTGACCTGATTGTGGATATTGGCGAATGGGTCATAACCCAGGCACTGAACCAATTGGCACAGTGGCAAGAAGCAGGTGAGGTATGGCCGGTTAGTGTCAACATCGCGGCTCGTCATTTTCAGCGTGATGACTTCTTTGTCCGTTTGCAATTTCTGCTGGCTCGTTTCCCACAGGTGTCACCAGCCTTGCTCGAATTTGAGATTCTGGAATCGGTGGCATTGGGCGATGTGGGTGCCATGAATGCATTGATGGCCAATTGCCGAGAGTTGGGCATTCAGTTTTCACTGGACGACTTTGGTACTGGTTATTCATCTCTGAGCTACCTTAAACGCATTCCGGTGCAAACCCTCAAAATTGACCAAAGCTTCGTGCGCGATATGCTTGACGATGCAGACGACCGGGCTCTGGTGGAGTCGATCATCCACATTGCCTCGCTTTTCAAGTTGAGCGTGATTGCCGAGGGTGTCGAGACGCAAGACCAAGGTGTGCTGCTGCTGCGCCTAGGCTGCAATGTAGTGCAAGGCTATGGCATTGCCCGGCCTATGCCTGGGGAGAAGGTATTTGCGTGGGCCAAACATTTCCACCTTGATCCGCAATGGAACCTGTGGGCTGATCTGAAATGGGATCTGATCGACCTACCACTTTTGGTGGCGCAGTACGACCATGTGGCGCTGGTTAAGAATCTGGTTCTGGCGGCTCAAGGGATGCCGTTGGAGTTACCGCAAGCGCACTTTCTTGACGCACACCAATGCCGTTTCGGGCATTGGTTTGACGACAGTGGACAAAACCGATACGGTGACATGCCAGAATTCGAGGCCATTCGCCCGGTACACCTGCAAGTGCATGCACTGGGTGACGCGATCATGCAATTGCATGGCGTAGGTAAACTTGAAGCATCAGATGAGTTGTGTGCCCAATTGCTGGCAAGCAAAGATCAATTGTTCAAGTTGCTTGAGGCTTTGCAACATGCAGTCCAGCTGAAAATTGCACTCGGAAAATGAATCACATGAAACTGCTGAGCGCTGCCTATGCGCAGGCATGCAGCTGCGATTGAGTCGATGATTCCCTACACCTCAGTTATCACACGACGGCCCCAAGTTTAAAGATGGGCAGGTACATGGCCACCACAATGCCGCCAATAACAGTACCCAGAATCACAATGATGATTGGCTCCATCAGACTCGAGATACCGGCCACCATATCGTCTACCTCGGACTCGTAAAAGTCAGCCGCCTTGCCAAGCACAATGCGGATATCCAGGCAAAGGGGAATAGTGGCTGGATCATACAGCCCGTTGGTCTTATGACAGTGCACTATGGGTTCGCGGGATCTTGCAGAGTGTAATTTCACCCTACTTTGAGAATACAATATTACATATCTATAGGTAAGATAGAGACAGAGACAGACATAGAGAGAAATGTTCAGATGTACCGGCGCTGCCGCGGTACTCCGCCTTGAGGACGGTGCCGAAGGTGCCC
>CAIYNH010000667.1 GCA_903927495.1 uncultured beta proteobacterium | reverse complement strand
CTTGCCCGTGCCGCTCTCGCTGCAGATCAAAATGCTGGAAGGACTGGTCGCAACGCGAGCCAGCAAGGCTTTCAATTCCAGCATCGGCGCCGACTCGCCAATAATGTGGCTGATGCGTGGCTCGTTGCGCATCAACGGGTCTGCCATTCGCGGGTGAGCCTGGTGAAACGCCATCAAGAACAATTGTCGGTCGTGCACCTTGTGCAATTGTCCAACGATGATTTCATGGTGATCGCCGAAAGAAACCACGTACTGCAAATGCCCTGCCGGAATCTCCTTGTGATCAACACAAGGACGAATGTTCAGCGTGCGTCCAATGATATTTTCCTGGTTGCAGTTCAACTGAGCCAGCGCAGGAGGGTTAATTAAACAAACCCGTTGATCTTCATCGATTAACACCACGCCCTGATCCATGTGATCAAGCAGGCTTAGCAGCTGTTTGTCCTGATTCCTGCCACCATCGTGGTCGCCAATAATTTTTGAAACAAACAGACTGGAAACATGCCGAACATACTCGATGATTTCGCCGGAATGCTCGCGAATGCGAAGTTGGCTTTCCGGCGTCAAGGCAACCAAACTGATGACGCCGACACACTGTTGCTGCGCCACAATCGGGATCCCAACAAAAGCACACTCGTTGCCCACCATCAGATCGGCACAACCCGTGCACAACGGATCAGTTCGTGACTGCAAGACGATCTTCTCTTGCTTGGTACTGAGCACCTGGCGCAAGAAACAGGAATCGGTATGCAGGCTTTGGCCGATCGCGGACGCATAGGGGCCGGTTCCTGCAACTCGAATCCGGTTGGCATCGACGATTTCAACCTCCAGACGCAGCAGGTCGGCCAGCATCTTTGTGAAGCGCACGATAGTCGGCTGAATGGCCTGCAACACAGAGGTGTGGGGTGCTGCCGAGGTTCGAGTCATATTTTTAGCGGTCAAGACTTATCAATCTGATAATTTATTACAAGAATCCTATCACTATACGTCAGTCGGATCGGTGCTGCTGTGGACTCGGCCACCTTGCGGACTTCTACGCGTCTGGTCTGGTATGCGCCGGGGCACAATCCGACCCAATCTGCACTGGCACGATTATTGAATACGGAATTGGAATGCTTACACGTGCAACGGTAAGCGCGTATTTAATTTAACTGAGGTAAATCCATGAACGTTGATTTTTGTGCAATTAAGGCAGCCGCAGAAGCCTACAAAGCAGACATGACCAAGTTTCTCCGAGAAATGATTGCAATTCCTTCCGAGTCATGCAATGAAGAAAAAGTTGTCAAGAGAATTGCTGCCGAAATGGAAAAGCTGGGCTATGACAAGGTAGAAATTGACGGCCTTGGCAACGTCATCGGCTGGATGGGCGAAGGCGACAAGATCATCGCCATCGACTCCCACATCGATACCGTCGGCATCGGCAACATCAACAACTGGACTGCCGACCCCTACACCGGCTTTGAGACAGACGAAGTCATTTACGGTCGCGGTGGTTCGGATCAAGAAGGCGGCATGGCTTCTGCCACCTATGGTGTCAAGATCATGAAGGATCTAGGCCTCATTCCTGCTGGCTACAAGATCATGGTCGTTGGCACCGTTCAGGAAGAAGACTGCGATGGCATGTGCTGGCAGTACATCTACAACGTGAGCAAAATAGTTCCTGAATTTGTTATTTCTACCGAACCCACCGACGGTGGCATCTATCGTGGTCATCGCGGCCGTATGGAGATCCGGGTTGATGTCAAGGGGGTTTCCTGCCATGGTTCCGCACCCGAACGTGGTGACAACGCCATCCACAAGATGGCTGACATTTTGCAGGACATTCGCTCTTTGAATGAGAACGATGCTGCAGAGGGCACCGAAATCAAGGGCCTAGTCAAGATGCTCGACCCGCAGTACAACCCCAAGCATTACGAAGATGCTCGTTTCCTGGGTCGTGGTACTTGCACCACGTCTGAGATATTTTTCACCTCGCCTTCTCGTTGCGCTGTCGCGGACTCCTGTTCTATCTCTGTTGACCGTCGCATGACCGCCGGCGAAACCAACCTGTCCTGCCTGAAGGAAATCGAAGATCTGCCCAACGTCAAGAAGTACGGTGATGATGTCAAGGTTTCCATGTACTGGTATGACAAACCGTCATGGACCGGTGAAGTCTACAAGACGGAGTGTTTCTTCCCGACATGGATCAATAAGGAATCCGCTGCTCACGTTCAGGCGCTGGTTGAGGCACACCACGCCATGTGGGGCGACAAGCGACTGTCGCCACCAGACGAAATCGCCATGTCAAAGCGCGTTGGCCGTCCCCTGACTGACAAGTGGACCTTCTCCACCAACGGTGTCTCCATCCAGGGTCGCTACGGCATTCCCTGCGTTGGCTTCGGCCCCGGCGCAGAGTCCCAAGCACACGCGCCCAACGAAATCACCTGGAAGCGTGACCTGGTTGTCTGTGCAGCGATGTACGCCGCTGTTCCTGCTTTATACAAGCCAGAAAACAAGGTCACTGTAGCTGAGTTCCGCCAAGAACTGACCGGCAACGTGATCAAGTAAATTTTAGTCATACCCACCGCTGATGAATCGACTTGTTTAGAGGACAACCCATGAATACCATCGAAGAACTGATCAATGAAATTGGCGCATTGAAGTCAAATGCGCATAAAAAAGACTTCCTGCTAACCTGGGAGCAGTCAGAAGCCGAACTCAG
>CAIYNH010000666.1 GCA_903927495.1 uncultured beta proteobacterium | reverse complement strand
TCTCACTTCTACAGCCTTACCCTTTTGAGCGCCTGCGCCAACTCTTTCAAGGTGTTACGGCTAACCCGGCTTACGCCCCAATCAGCTTGGGCTTGGGCGAGCCCAAGCACGCTACACCTGCCTTTATCCAAGAAGCGATGGTGCAGGCCATTACCCGCTTTCCCAGTGGTTTGGCAAGCTATCCGGCCACCGCTGGGGAGCCGGCCTTACGCGAGGCTTATGCCGCATGGCTCAAATTGCGCTACGGCCTGCGCTTGAACGCCGCCACGCAATTGCTGCCAGTCAATGGCTCGCGTGAAGCACTTTTTTCACTCACACAAACCGTGCTTAACCCGGCTGCCAGCCAGACACCAGGAGAAAAACCGCTGGTGGTCTGTCCGAACCCTTTTTATCAAATTTATGAAGGGGCAGCCTTGTTGGCCGGGGCTGAGCCTTATTACGTGGCGAGTGATCCAGCACGTAACTTTGCACCTGACTGGGACAGCGTCCCGCAGGCCGTTTGGGCCCGCACGCAACAACTGTTCGTCTGCTCGCCCGGCAATCCCACCGGTGCCGTCATGCCGCTGTCGGAATGGCAAAAATTGTTCGATTTGAGCGATCGCTTTGGCTTTGTCATTGCGTCGGACGAGTGCTATAGCGAGATCTATTTCCGTGATGAAGCGCCATTGGGTGGCTTGGAGGCTGCAGCCAAATTGGGTCGCACTGACTTCAAGAACCTGATCACGCTCACCAGCTTGTCCAAGCGCAGCAACTTGCCCGGATTGCGCAGCGGTTTTGTGGCGGGTGATGCCAACATCATCGCCCAGTATTTGCACTACCGCACCTACCATGGCTGCGCCATGAGTCCGGTAGTGCAAGCCGCCAGCACGGCGGCCTGGGGGGACGAGGCCCATGTGGTCGAAAACCGGGAGCTTTACAAGGCCAAATTTTCCCAGGTCACGCCAATGCTGGCTAAGGTGCTGGATGTTGCCCTGCCTGATGCCGGTTTTTACCTATGGGCCCATGTAGGTGGTGATGACACGCTGTTTGCCCGTGATCTGTACGCTCTTTACAATGTCACGGTGCTGCCGGGTTCGTTTCTGGCTAGGCAGGCGCAAAATCACAACCCTGGTGCCGGACGTATCCGCATGGCGCTGGTGGCCGATACCGCCGAATGCGCTGAGGCAGCACAGCGTATCGTTGAATTTGTCACATCCCGCACCTGAAAATCTGTTCTTGCACTTCATTTGAAAGCGACTTTGCCATGACCCAACAACTGCAAAATATTCTGGACGCTGCGTGGGAAGACCGCGCCAACATCACCGCTGCATCGGTCTCCAAAGAAATCGTGGATGCGGTCGAACACGTCCTTGGCGCACTCAATTCTGGGCAGTTGCGAGTAGCCACCCGCGCAGGCGTGGGCCAGTGGAGCACGCACCAATGGATCAAGAAAGCTGTGCTGCTGAGCTTTCGCCTGAATGACAATGCCATCATGAAGGCTGGCGACCTGGGCTTTTACGACAAGGTGCCAACCAAGTTTTCCCATATGACCGAGTCCGGCATGAAGGCCACCGGTGTGCGGATCGTGCCCCCAGCCGTGGCGCGCCGGGGCAGCTATCTGGCCAAAGGTGTCATTTTGATGCCGTCGTTTGTGAACATTGGTGCCTATGTTGATGAGGGCACGATGGTTGACACTTGGGCCGCCGTTGGTTCTTGCGCACAAATCGGAAAAAATGTGCATTTGAGCGGCGGCGTAGGTATTGGCGGCGTGCTGGAGCCGATGCAAGCCAATCCGACCATCATCGAAGACAACTGCTTTATCGGTGCCCGCTCGGAAGTCGTCGAGGGTGTAATCGTCGAAGAGAACTCGGTCATCTCCATGGGTGTTTACATCGGACAAAGCACGCCGATTTATGACCGTGCGTCTGACAGTGTGAGCTATGGCCGAATTCCCGCAGGCTCAGTTGTCATCAGCGGTAATCTGCCCAAAGAAGGTGGCAAGTACAGCCTTTACGCGGCCATCATCGTGAAACGGGTCGATGCGCAAACCCGCGCTAAAACCAGCCTGAACGATTTGCTGCGGGATTAAGAAAATGGCAACCGGTAGCTCCTCCATGGGCGGTGGCAGCACGATGGGCACGATGGAGCGCATCTTGCGACTGATGAGCGAAAAGCGCGCCTCTGACGTTTACCTGTCGGCGCATTCCCCGGCGCTGATACGCATCAACGGGCTATGTGTTCCCATCAACAGCCAGGTGTTGCCTCCTGATGCGCCACTGAATCTGCTCAGCGAAATTCTGCCGCCGGATCGCATTGAGGAATTGCTCGAACTCAACGAACTCAACATGGCATGGTCAATGCCCGGAGTTGGGCGGTTCCGGATCAGTGCCATGCGCCAGCGTGGCTCCATTGCCACTGTGATTCGTTACATCGCCAACGATATTCCAGCGTTGGCTACCCTGTGCTTGCCACCCGTTCTGGCGGATTTGATGCTGGAAAAACGTGGCCTGGTGTTGATGGTGGGTGCCACCGGTGCCGGCAAAAGCACCACTCTGGCATCAATGATTGACCATCGCAACAGCAATATGGCGGGGCATATTCTGACGATTGAAGACCCGGTCGA
>CAIYNH010000665.1 GCA_903927495.1 uncultured beta proteobacterium | reverse complement strand
CGTGATTCACAGTTGGTGGGTGCCAGCCTTTGGCGTTAAGCGGGATGCTGTCCCGGGGTTTTTGCGCGAGTTTTGGGCCAAGGTAGAGAAAACCGGAACTTACCGAGGCCAGTGCTCCGAGTTGTGCGGCAAAGAACACGGCTTTATGCCAGTCGTGGTGAATGTCGTAACACAAGAAGAATTCGACAAGTGGTTGGCTAGCAAGAAGCCCGTCGCTGCGCCTGAGTCGCCGGCACCCGAAGCTGCTACCGTGCAGGTTTCCAAAGCTGCTCAGTAACTCGGCAGACCCATTTAAAAAGTTCAGTAGAAGGAGTTGGCAATGGCACACGATATGGCACATGGCTTGCCGGTAGGTGATTCTCACGACGGGCACTACAAAGGCGGGCTTATCCGCTGGCTCGAAACCACCAATCACAAAGACATCGGGATCATGTACCTGATCTTCGGGTTCTCCATGCTGTTTGTCGGCGGTGGCATGATTTTGGCGGTGCGCCTTGAGTTATTCCAGCCTGGTTTGCAGTTCATGCAGCCCGAGTTGTTTAATCAGCTCATCACGCTGCACGGTCTCGTGATGGTGTTCGGCTTTGCCATGCCAGCCGCCACCGGTTTGGCCAACTACATGTTGCCGATGATGATTGGTGCACCCGACATGGCACTGCCCCGCTTGAACAATTGGGGCTTCTGGATTTTGCCGCCCGCCGCCATCATGCTGACTCTGCCCTTCTTTTTGGGGTTGATGGGCATCGGCCCGGGTGCCGTAGATACCGGCTGGACCCTCTATGCACCGCTGTCCATTCAAAGTGGCTGGGGCATGGATTTCGCCATTTTTGCCATTCATATGCTGGGTGTGTCTTCAATTTTGGGCTCAATCAACGTGATCGTGACGATTCTGAACATGCGTGCCCCAGGCATGACCCTGATGAAAATGCCGCTGTTTGCGCATGGCTTTCTGATGACCGCTGTCTTGCTGATCACCATCATGCCGGTGTTTGCCGGTGGAGTGACCATGGTGTTGATGGATCGCCATTTTGACACCCACTTCTTTAATGCCGCAGGTGGTGGTGACCCGGTGCTGTGGCAGCACATTTTCTGGTTCATGGGACACCCTGAGGTGTATGTGCTGCTGCTGCCGATTGCGGGTGCTTTGCCTCATGTGTTTTCGGCCTTTGCCCGCAAACCGATTTATGGCTACTTAGCGCAGGTGTATTCCTTCTGGGCAATTGCTGGCTTGGGTTTGGTCGTTTGGGCCCACCACATGTTTACCAGCGGTATGTCCTTGGGCAGTCAGATTTACTTCATGTACATCACCATGGCGATTTCGTTCCCCTTGGCGGTGCTGTTCTTTTGCTGGATCGCCACCATTTGGAAGGGCTCAATGAGTTTTGAGACTCCCATGCTGTTCGCCTTGGGTTCGTTGGTGCTGTTCGGCTGGGGTGGCGTGACGGGTTTGGCCTTGTCCGACGCGGCAGCAGATCCGCAGTACCACAACGCCTACTTCATGGTGGCGCACTTCCACTACGCGTTTTATCCGACTGCGGTGATGGGCGCGATGGCGGCGGTGTACTACTGGCTGCCCAAGTGGACCGGACATATGCTCAACGAAACTTTGGGAAAGTGGCACTTCTGGGTCACGATTGTGGGTTTTAACCTGACATTTATTCCGCAGTTTTTCGTTGGTCTGGCCGGCATGCCACGGCGTATTCCTGACTACCCGATGATGTTTGCTGAGTGGAACATGATCTCCAGCATCGGTGCTTTCATTTTGGGTTCGGCGCACCTGATCTTTGTCTATAACATCATCAAGACCATTCGTGGTGGTGAAAAAGCTGGTGACAAGGCCTGGGAGGGTGCAGAAGGGCTCGAATGGACCGTACCCTCGCCGGCACCCTACCATACCTTTGAGACACCCCCGGTTATCAAATAAGTGCTCGTTATGAAATCGTCTGACATGAACAACACTGGCTTTGATGCCGCCGAGTGGGAAAAACGTAAGCGCGGCAACAAGCGCTTGGGCATGGTATTTGGTCTGATCGTTCTGGCCATATTTTTGGGCTCCATATGGAAATATCGCCCGTTTTAGCGGGTATCCCAGCCATTGATCGCCAGCGCAGTAACAAGCGCATGGCGATCAAGTTGGCCTTTGTGTCCCTTTTTTTTGTGGGCTTTGGCTTTGCCATGGTGCCGCTGTATGACGTGATTTGTGAAATCACCGGACTCAATGGCAAGACCAACACGGTCGCCATAGTGCCTGATAAAAATACCCAGATTGACATGTCGCGCTCAGTGAATGTTGAGTTTTTAAGTCATACCATGCCGGGCGTGGGCTTAACATTCAAGCCGGCACAGTTTTCCATCCGGGTCCACCCCGGTGAAATTTCCCGCATGGATTACACCGTGACCAACACCAGTGGCCAGGTATTTGTCGGGCAGGCCATTCCCAGCATCACCCCCGCCGTGGCTGCCCAATATTTTGAAAAACTCGAATGTTTCTGTTTCAATCAGCAAACTTTCCAGCCGAATGAGACCCGCACCATGCCGGTGGTGTTTGTGGTCAATCCAAAAATGAGCCGTGATTTCGGCACTGTCACGCTCTCGTACGCATTTTTCGAAGCCATCAAGCCAAAATGACCTCTAAGGAAAAGATGACACACGCTACTCAACCTTCAGTCCGTGGACACTACTTTGTGCCGGCTGCCAGTCGCTACTCTACTTACTT
This sequence comes from uncultured beta proteobacterium, assembly GCA_903927495.1. GTDB lineage: Bacteria > Pseudomonadota > Gammaproteobacteria > Burkholderiales > Burkholderiaceae_C > Rhodoferax. The sequence goes on along the minus strand of CAIYNH010000665.1, from coordinate 794 downwards.
GTCGGTGGGTATATTTTTGCTGGCGCTGGGCTTTATTTTGAGAATTAACGGCACGCCACCAGGCATTTGGAGCATGCTAATCGGCGCCGCCCTGATCTTGTACGTGGTGGTGGGCTGGTTCGGTGAGTTGATCAGTGAAAACATGCGTGGGCTGTACACCCTGTGGGAAGATCGCTCGTACCGCATTGGCATGGTCTGGTTCATCTTCTCTGAAGTGATGTTTTTTGCCTGTTTTTTTGGCGCACTGTATTACATTCGACGCATTGCTTTGCCTGAGTTGGCCGGTTTTGAAGCCACCCTGACACCCTATGACAAGTTCACCAGTGTCTGGCCCAGCGCCGGCCCCCTGGGTGATGCCTTCATGCCCATGCACGCGTGGGGTATTCCTGCCGTCAACACCATGCTGCTGTTGACATCCGGTGCCACCCTCACCTGGGCGCACTGGGGTTTGATCAAAGGCAAACGCAGTCAGTTGATTTTGGGCTTGGCAATGACGGTGGCTCTTGGCATGACTTTCATGGGCTTCCAGGTGTTTGAATATGCCCATGCCTATGCCGAGATGGGCTTGACCCTGGGTGCCGGTGTGTACGGGGCCACCTTCTACATTTTGACCGGCTTTCACGGTTTGCACGTCACCCTGGGCACCATCATGCTGATGGTCATGTTGGGGCGTGGCATAAAAGGCCATTTTTCAGAACACAACCATTTTGCCTTTGAGGCCGTAGCCTGGTATTGGCACTTTGTCGATGTGGTCTGGTTGATTCTGTTTGTGTTTGTTTATATTCTTTGACAAT
>CAIYNH010000664.1 GCA_903927495.1 uncultured beta proteobacterium | reverse complement strand
GGCCGCCCGCGTCAGTGCTTCAAACACTGGAAAATAAGTGCCCACCGCCAGCAGACAGCCGGCCATGATGATGGGCTTGCGCCCGACCTTGTCGGACCAGGTACCAAACACCACGAAGAAGGGCGTTCCAATCACCAGCGCGATGGCCACCATGATGTTGGCCGTGGCCGCATCCACCTTGAGTGCCTGCGTCAGAAAAAATAGCGAATAGAACTGTCCGGTGTACCAGACCACGGCCTGCCCGGCCGTCAGTCCCATCAGGGCCAGGATCACGACTTTCAGATTGCGCCATTGCCCAAAAGACTCCGATACCGGTGCCTTGGAGGTCCTGCCTTGAGACTTCATCTTCATGAAGGCTGGCGACTCATTCATGCTCAGGCGGATGTACACAGAAACGGCCAGCAGCAGAATCGACACAATAAACGGAATGCGCCAGCCCCAGTCGGCAAAGGAGGCCTCGCCCAGCAATTGGCGTGTCGCCAGAATGATGATCAGGCTCAGAAACAGCCCCAATGTCGCCGTGGTCTGAATCCAGGACGTATAGGCTCCACGCTTGCCCTGCGGTGCGTGCTCGGCCACATAGGTCGCGGCTCCGCCGTACTCCCCGCCCAGGGCCAGTCCCTGCAACATGCGCAGTGCAATCAGAATCACCGGAGCGGCCACACCAATGGTGGCGTAGTTGGGCAAAATGCCAACGATGAAGGTCGACAGGCCCATGATCAGGATCGTCACCAGGAAGGTGTACTTGCGCCCGATCATGTCTCCCAGGCGGCCAAACACCAGCGCTCCGAAAGGACGCACGATGAAGCCCGCGGCAAAAGCCAACAAGGCGAAGATGAAGGCAGACCCTTCATCCAGTCCGCCGAAAAACTGCCTTGCAATGACCGGCGCCAGCGAGCCGTACAGATAAAAGTCGTACCACTCGAATACAGTACCGAACGAGGAAGCAAAGATCACCTTCCTCTCTCCGGCCGACATGGGGCGGGGAGTTGACGTTGCCATAGCTTGTCTCCAAATTTTTCTAATTGCCAATACTATCGGCAGATTGGAATATGGCGCTCGGTTCTGACCCGGTTCTGACTATGGTGAGCCAACGTGGTCATCGAAAAATTGCAAGCCACTTTAATGCCACAACCTAGGGAAAACACCGACCCCGAACTGGCAAGAAGTTGGATCGGGTCAGCAAACGGTAAGAACTTCCACTTAGCCTCGCACCGTCACTATTCTTCAGGAGACTAAAAATGGCAGATGATTTAATCACCCGGGTTACCAGTAACCCCAAGTACCAGGAGCTGAAGTCAAAGCGCAGCACGATTGGATGGTTGCTTACCTTGTCCATGATGGTCGTGTACTACGGTTTCATATTGTTGGTGGCCTATAACAAGCCATTGCTCGCCACCAAGATTGGAGGGGGAGTTACCACCTTGGGCATGCCGCTGGGCATTGGTGTGCTGGTGTACACCATTGTCATCACCATCATCTACGTGCGTCGCGCCAATGGCGAATTTGACGATCTGACCCAACAAGTTGTGAAGGGATCCATGAAATGATGCTTCTTAAGCAATACAAACACATCGCCGCACTGTTCGCACTGCTGGCGTTGGCGGGCGGTGCCTACGCGGCAGGCGCCGATCTGGGGCAGGCTCAGAAACAGGCTACCAACTGGGTGGCAATTGGCATGTTCGGAACCTTCGTTGTGCTGACACTCTGGATCACCAAATGGGCTGCCGCCAAGACCAAGAGTGCGGCGGACTTCTACACCGCAGGTGGTGGCATCACAGGATTCCAGAATGGTCTGGCGATTGCGGGTGACTACATGTCGGCTGCATCTTTCCTGGGTATTTCCGGCCTGGTGTTTGCCAACGGCTTTGACGGTCTGATCTTTTCCATCGGTTGGCTGGTCGGTTGGCCCATCATTACCTTCCTGATGGCAGAGCGTCTGCGTAACCTCGGTAAATTTACCTTTGCCGACGTCGCGGGCTACCGATTCGCACAGACCCCCATTCGG
>CAIYNH010000663.1 GCA_903927495.1 uncultured beta proteobacterium | reverse complement strand
GCCATTGCCCTGCGTGTGCGCGATGCTGCTGCCGCTTACCGCCGGGCGCTGGACCATGGCGCCTGGGGTTTGCCGACCCAGGTTGAGGTGATGGAGCTGAATATTCCGGCCATTCACGGGGTCGGTACCAGCCGGATATATTTTGTTGATCGGCACAAGCAATTCTCGATTTACGATGTCGATTTCACCCCGATTCCCGGGGTCGATCAGCTACCATCAGCAACTGCCGGTTTGCACTTTTTTGGCGTGGTGCAATACATTGGCAATGATCGCACTGAAGACTGGACCGAGTTTTATCGTGAGTTGTTTGGTTTTACCGATTTGCCCGTTGAACAGCGCTTTGGCATTCTGCCAAAAGGGCGCATTTTGCGTAGCCCTTGCCCAGCCGAGTCACGTTTTTACATACAACTGATTGAGCCCGAGGTAGGCGTGCTTGATGTGGAAGATGATGAAGGTCTGCATCGCATCGGTTTGGGCAGTGCTGACGTGCTGGCTACCGTGGCTGAGCTCAGTGCAGGCGGGGTTGAATTTGTGGCATCGAGAAGTGTGCAAACCAGCGCGAGAGGTGCCTTGAGCAAAACCTGGCTGGGCAGCGTGAGCTTCGAAATTGTTCACGACCTTCGCAGTTGAACGTCATGAGCAGTAGCAATATGGATGATTTTGCGGTTGACAGCCGCATGCTGGCGGGTTCGCTATCGGTCAAACTGCGCGCAGTACGAGAGGCAGGTTTTGCACAAATCATGCTGTGCTCCCATGATCTGGTAAACCATCCCCAAGGATTGGACGCTGCCATTGACGCAGTGCGGAGCAGCGAATTGCGTGTTTCAGGTTTGTTGGTCTTGTCCGATTTTGAAGGCTTGACCGGGCGCATGCATGCCTACAAACTTGAGGTGGCCAAGTCGATGCTGGATTTGTGCGCTACTCTGGCATGCCGACTCCTGATCGTTCAGTCGTCCACGTTGACGCGAGCCTCCAGCGATACCCAGTCGCTGGTGCCCAGTCTGCGCCAGTTGGCTATGCTGGCGATCCCGAAAAATATCAAGATCGCTTACCAGAGCAGTATCGAGGGTGCTGTCGTGAAAGTTTTTTTGCAGGCATGGGATGTCATCTGCGAAGCCGACATGCCGAACCTGGGTCTGTGCCTGGATACCTATGACATGCTGGTGGCAAATCCAGCGCTAGCTGATCTGCTATCTGACCTTGAGATGCTCGACCCCAATAAACTGTTTTTGGTGCAATTGGCAGATCAGTTAGGCGGTCCGGAGTCGTTGATTCGGGTGATTGCTGGGGAGGGTGATGCACGTGAGGCACTGGCAGCGTTGGTCTGCACCTTGCATACACTAGGTTACCGAGGGAATTACTGTCTGGCGGCGTTCAACGCCGACTATGCGCAGCTACCGCCGCAGCCCCTGGTCGAGCGGGCGCGATTAAGTGCCCAATGGCTGGGTCAGGATGTGCTACTGCGCTCGGTGCCGCTGCCCAACCAGATTCGTCTGCGCAGGGTGATGGCCGCCCAATAGCATGCAAACTCAGAAGTACCCTTGCCATTGCGAACGGGGATTAAAGTCTCCCCTGGCGTTGCCAATCGCAAGGCATGGTTTTTGTTGATTGAATACCTCTTCAGTTAGTGCCTCCACATGAGTAGCCTGTTCGAGAGTTTTTTATCTACACCTGAAGTGACCGAAGCGCTCAGTGACCGCGCCGTGGTCCAGGCCATGCTGCGTTTTGAAGCTGCATTGGCACGTGCTCAAGCCAGCGTCGGCCTAATTCCAGCTGCTGCGTCGCAGTCAATCATTGGCACCTGCAAGGTTGACCTGTTCGATGTGCCCAAACTGGTGCGCGAGAGTGCCCGATCACGTTGTCTGGCCACTCCGCTGATCAACAGTCTGCGTGAAACGGTGGCATTGTTCAATGCTGAAGCGCTTGGTTTTGTGCATTTTGGCTGCTGCGACCAGGACTTGGTGGATGCCGCTTTGGCTCTGG
>CAIYNH010000662.1 GCA_903927495.1 uncultured beta proteobacterium | reverse complement strand
CGACTTAGTCGGTCGACGCGCTCAGACTTCGTCTCTGCTCTGTATTGTCCGGCAAGCATCGACTTGAACTCGGAAACTTTTTTATTGCCCAGTGCAGAGGCAGTTGTCTTAGATTGTTTATGCATAGATTTGTGACCCTTTTTTGACACGCACAATGAAAGTGCTGTCTCGTATAGTCACTGCATGTCAGTTTGCATTTTTTTGCGTCTGATGGTTTTGAAATCGGGAGCACAGCGCGAAGCCCACACGTTGGGAGCTTGGCTCATGGTGGGAGAATTGTGAATAGAAGAATGGCTACCGTGATTGAGATTTGCAGGCGCCTCGACCCGATTCCAAGAGGAGATAAATCATGCCGATAACCCTGTTGCACTTTGGACTCATTCCGTTACTGAACAGGGTAACTCGGCGGCGCATGAGCGAATTGGGCTTCGTGCTTGCCAGCGTCGCCGTTGACATCCCAGTGGTCCTGCAAGTGCTGGCACAGGGCAGGCATGATGTGAGCGGGTCATGGTCCGTTGGCACGCTGCATTCCGTGTTCACCCACAATTTCACCGGGGCGGTGGGGCTGGGCCTGGTGCTCGGTCTCCTGCGGTTCAAATCAGCCAAATGGTGGCTCGGCTGCGTGCTGGGAACCTTGACACACGTGGGGCTGGACATGTTTGTACACAGTGACGTGCAGCCGTTCATGCCATGGATGGCAGGTAATCCTTTTTACATGGACGGGGCGCACGCGGTGATGAGCATTGCGCTCTGTTTTGGTCTCGCTTTCTTGGTCTTGGATTTTATGGACTCGCGAAAGTCGGCGCAGCAGTTGGCTGCTGGCGGCCCAGGGGCTCACCGGTCAAAGCTTCCGTGGTGGCGGTAACTTCCAGAATCCATTGACCATTCACTTCAACAACAAGGGGACTGATGCTAATGCGGATGCGCAAAACTCACAAATTTCTAAAAGCCATATCAGTCTTGGTAATTCTCATACTCGTGTTCGCCGCATATGGCGCGTACAGAGAACGCGTAGCAAAGCCTCAGTCCATTGAATTTTGTGCTTCCGTCAAGGTCGGCGATGCGACCGAGGGTCTTCTGGAACGTGCAATACAGAGTGGCGCAGAGGCCCGACTGACACGATGGCGAGCGCCACAAAATGAAAGTCCAGTGCTAATGGCCATCTTTGTTGGAATGCCTCCGTTTTCACGCCATATTTGCGTCATTAGAGCCACTGAAAGAGTCATTAGCGCCCAATACACGTATCTCGATTAACCGCCCAAAGCTTTGGCAAGGTTGCGCATCAAGTATGTAAAACGCCAATTGGCACCAAAAGTTGCCGCTTCAATCAATATCGCTCTCCAACCAACGGCCTTAAATGCCGATATAGAGGTTACGACAGTGTCACCCTCAGTCAGATGATTGGCATCTGTCAGCAATTCCACCTTGGGGGCTTCAACAGTTCAGGGGGCAGCGAAATGAATGCATGGCAAATACTTATGCTTCCAGCGCTCTTTGCGATGCTGTCGATTGCGGCTTTCGTGGCGACGCAGTTAGTGCCCGAAGAAGAGTAAAGTTTCCGGTGCCGACAGGTCAACGGTGCTGCGCACTCGGGCTTTGGTCAGTCAGACTCATCTGTACGCCCTGGATGCAGCTTGGCAGCAAATG
>CAIYNH010000661.1 GCA_903927495.1 uncultured beta proteobacterium | reverse complement strand
GAAGTTTAACTTTTAACTGGAGGATTTTGATGGAACTCACCCCCATCTATAAGCGTGTGATTGGCCTGGACGTACACCAAGCGCAAATCACAGCCTGTGTAGCAGTGCCAGCTTATGCGCCAGACGGTGAAATCCAGAGCCTGCAATTCATACCGCCGGGTATCGGTAAAAAGCTGAACCTACCTGGCGCAAGCATGGCCGGTGCATCGTTCACGCTGGGCACTGATGGCCCGGTGTATCTGTGCGAGGGTATCGGGGCCGCATGGAGCGCATGGCAGGCAACAGGGCACCGCGCCGTGTGTTGTTTTGGCTGGGGCAATGTGGGCAAAATTGCCGCCCAACAGCGCCAGCAAGACCAAGCCGCCCGGCTGGTTATCTGCCCTGATGTGGGCAAGGAAAGCGCCGCCTTGGAGCTTGCCGTCCTGCATCAATGCGCTGTGGTTACCATGCCCGAGGGCTGGCCTGACAACAGTGATTTGAACGATTTGTTTTGTTCGCCCGACGGTGGCTTTGACGTGGTGGCTGCACTGTTGGAGGCTGCGACAGAGCCGCCCAAGCCTGAACCACGTTACAAGCTGCTGAACCGTGATGATTTGGCCGCGCTGCCTGACTTGACCTGGCGCGTGCGTGGGGTGTTGCCGGGTGTTGGTTTGGCTGGGCTGTATGGCCCAAGCGCCAGCGGGAAATCATTCCTGGCGTTCGATTTGGGCACTGCCATTGCAGACGGTGAGCCCTGGTTTGGCTGCCGCACCGAGGTCGCACCCGTGGTGTATGCCGCGCTGGAAGGTGAAGCCGGGTTCAAGCTACGCGCCAAAGCATGGGAAACCCACAACGCTCGCACGCTGACTGCCGCGAGTGGCGCTGCGCCAAAAGTAAAGACGGGGCCGATGGTGACGCGCATCCGTTCAAGCTGGAGGTTAAGACGTTGGGCATGGATGCCTATGGTGACCCGGTGACCTCATGCGTGGTGCGACCCGATACAAGCAGCGCCGAAATTCAACGGGTGAGCAAGATGCGCCAGCGTTCTTTGTACCAGCGTTCGCGTTTGAGTGCGCGCTGGTGCAGGCTCGTGACGCGGTTCAGGTCGCTTTGGAGTTGGATGTATTCTTGTCGGGTCAGAACAACTTTCTCGTCAGTATATGGAATCCAAGCGTTTGCCGTGCCAAGGATGGGCGCTTGGGTGAGCGGTGATATCGGCGGCTGTGCGGCGTGCATAGGAGCGACGATAACAAGAAAAAATCGCTGTGTTCAGCGGTTTTTGGAGGTAATGGGGTTGGCCGAATAGTTACGCTTTTTTCTTTTCTGCGTTGGACTATTGCTGCTATTGTTTTCTGCATTGGTTCGGTTGGGGCAGCGTCGGTGTATGCAGGAAGGCTTTGGGGTTGCATAGCTCGAATAGAAAGGGGCAGAGTTCACAAAAACCCTAGCCCCTTCTTGGTGCTCCCTCAGGTATGGGAAGCGGTATCACGGCAAAGCGTCATTCAGGTGTGAGCGTAAGTGTGGTCCATCATCATCTACGGGGCTCCTTCACCGAGGTTATATCTCGGTCGCAGGGAAATTCTGCTCCAGATTTTTTGAGTAGTCAATAACTATTTCTAGCACCAAGGGCATCACTTTCAGGTCTGTCGTACCATCAAACCTCAGCATTACCGGAGTTTTCTATGCCACGCTCAATTCTTGATGAGAAAAACATTCACCCTGCTATTCGCAGCATGGTTGAGGCAAACCAGCAGTCCATCGTACAGGAGGTGATCGCAGCGGTCAGAGACAACGACCTGGTGGTGGTCGGGATGGGAATGAACCCATTCCCAAAGCAAGCATGCAAGGCGCTGGATATGATCAAGCAACCCTACAAGTATTTGGAATACGGCAACTATTTCAACACCTGGCGGCAACGCAATGCACTCAAAATGTGGACTGGCTGGCCGACCTTCCCGATGGTGTTTGTCAAGGGAACGCTGGTTGGCGGTGCTGGCGATTTAAAGACACTGATCGCCAGTGGCGAGCTCAAAAAAATATTGACGTAATTATTGCCCTTCAACCAATCATGGCCGCAACGTGAACTTACTCAAGCGACTCCTATCTCGTCGTCAAACCCTGTCACCAGAACAACGTGCCAGTGACCTGATCAAGGCCATCGACGCAGGGGGTATCCCCTTAAATCCTGCTGTGGTCAACGACATTGCCAGGAAGTTGGGGCTTGACGTGTTAATCACAGCGCCAATGGATGAGACCATCGCACGTATTCGTGTGGCCACCGGGGTGAAAGTCACCGCCAAGGCTGTAGGTGACGTAGCTGATGCCGTCATTCCAGGCGCAAACTGATTCGCCATACAACTGAAACAATACCGAAAAAATGTTTGATAAAGCTGGCCAATGGATGCACCTTGAAACATTCGAGGATTTTGACAATGGTTTATCTGATCTGATAGACCTGTGGTCAAGCAAGGCCGCCAAAAAGGTCAAAGAATCAGCACTCGCTCACTTCAAAGAAGACCTGGAGGGTGCCATGCTCAATTGGGCTGACAACAGAGCCAAGTCGAAGAAATACGCGGCTATTGGTCAAGAGTTGGCAGAGTTTGAAGAAGCGCTGAAGTAAGGCCAAAAGTTAGCATTCTCAGTCATGAATGAACTCAAGCAGCTTGAATCTCTTGGACTGGTGATGCCCACTCCGGCTTATATCTTAGGTGCCATCCTGTTTGGCATCATCGGCTGGGTTGCATTTCGTCGAGGAAGAACAAAGTCAGTTTCAGCACTCACCTGGTGTGGTGTTGCCATGATGATGTATCCCTACGGGGTTTCGGAAACATGGATGCTGTGGTTGCTTGGGATTGCGCTTTCAGGATTGGTTTACGCCAAGTGGAACTGGTCGGCACGGATAAATTCAGGCACTTCCTTTAACCGGCCACCACCCATCCTTCAAAAAACAAACACTGCACGTGCGCCATGCCATACGACTACAGCCAAAGCGACTGTGGATAGTAAAAACAGAAACAGGCGTGACGGAATATGATTGATGAGCACCTGAACCATGCTGTGCATGACACGCAGCACGACGTAGGCCCAAGCTGCCGTCACTGCTGCACCGTTGTTCGGATCGGCAAAGGCAACAACTAACGCTGCCGCGTAAAACAGCGTTGGTGCTTCCATCAAATGGTTGTAGTTGTCGGCCTTCCAGCGTACTCTAGCGGGTAAATCTTTCGTGAGTTCTTTCGGCGGCACTTTGGGATCAAGAACGATTTTCTGCGCCATCATGGCTGGAATGCGCGTAAAGAGCAGCCAAAACGACATCACCAGCGTCCAGATCAGGAGCGCAATGACGGGTTGAAGGATGGGGCTTTCAAGGGAGTTATGCATTGACGTTCCTGTGTCTGATTGGTAAATAACTTGTAGACGATAAATCTGTGGAGTACTTATTGTTGGATCGGCCTGCTCAGCACAATTAGGCTTCCTGCGTTGTCTATTTGCCGCCAATTTCAATCACTTCGTGCGCCAGTCCATCAGAATCAACCACCCGGTGCAACAAGCTGTAAGCCACTCGCCATTGTGAGTTACCGCATTGCAGTGACACCGTCTTGTCATTCAGGCGAATAACTTTCCCTGTTCGCTGCTGCTGGTCACGGTCAAGAAAGCCGACAGTTTCGCCAATTGCAACTTCATTTCGGCCTAATCCCTGTGATTTGTGCTCACGGATTTGTACATCTGCACCGTCGAGGTTAATGGCGGCATAGTCAATGATCCAGCTCTGTGCATCATCCAAATCTCGCAAGATTACCTGCTTGCGGCGTAGCTCAAGAAATCTGGCCCGTTTAAGTGTGTTTGCTTTTACGCTGAAATATGATACTTCTTGCCCCACCTGAATTCTGGTCTGGATCGCTTGCAGCCACTTGGGGTCGTCAAGCACCCGGACAATGGCTGCTTGCATCCGGTACAGATCAAAAGCCGAAGCCTGATTCAGGGAATTTATGATGTCAGAAAAATTCATGGGTGAATAGGATGGCTTGGCAGCAGGACGGTTTGAGTAATTCTGCCATTGCGCTAACGACAAAGTATCCGATGTCGTGGCTCAGGCGATCTTCAGGTCCCATCACT
>CAIYNH010000660.1 GCA_903927495.1 uncultured beta proteobacterium | reverse complement strand
CGATGGCACCGTCATGGCGCCGATCATCATGAACACCGTGGCTGTGATGTTTTTCGGCATGACGTGGTCGCGCATGGCAACGCCGCGAGTAACTTGTATATAAATCAAGTGCTTGTCAGTTACGGGTCGATCAGCATGCTGAATCAACGATTGGGCGATGTCAGCCCATTGCTGGCGCGTGTGCGGGTTGGCGATGCGAAGTTCGGCCAGTGAGCGCTCAAGTCGCACCATGTGCTGTTCGAATCGAAAGACCTGCCCGTCATAGACCGACAGCACTTCATAAACGCCATCACCAAAAATAAACCCCCGATCCATGACGCTGACCTGGGCCTGGTTGAGTGGCAAGATGTTGCCGTTGAGATAACAGGGGGTGCTGGCAATTTGTGGGTACATGGTCTTGCTTGGTTTTCTTCAATAGTGAGATGTGCGGGCTGAGTCTGCAGGGGCAAAGTCAGTGGTGCAATATTTTCGACAAAAAGGACTGGGCACGCTCCGATCGCGGGTTGCCAAAAAAGTCGTCTTTGTTGGCATCTTCGACAATTTCACCACGGTCCATGAAGATCACACGGTCTGCCACTTTGCGGGCAAAACCCATCTCATGGGTCACCACCATCATGGTCATGCCTTCTTTGGCGAGTTCAACCATCACATCCAGTACCTCGTTGATCATTTCAGGGTCGAGTGCCGAGGTGGGTTCGTCAAACAGCATGGCAATCGGGTCCATCGACAAGGCCCTGGCAATGGCCACCCGCTGCTGTTGACCACCTGAGAGTTGGCCTGGAAACTTGTCTTTTTGGGCCAGCAAGCCGACCCGGTCTAACAGACGCAAACCCCGTTCGATGGCTTCCTCTTCGGGCCGTTTGAGTACCTTGATTTGGGCAATGGCCAGGTTGCGGGTGATGGTCAGGTGCGGGAAAAGCTCAAAATTCTGAAATACCATGCCCATGCGGGAGCGCAAGGTAGGCAGGTGGGTTTTGGGGTCGTGAACCGATTGGCCATTGACCACAATTTCACCCTGCTGGATGGGCTCCAACGCATTCACTGTCTTGATCAGGGTGGATTTGCCTGAGCCGGAGGGGCCGCACACCACCACCACCTCGCCTTGATCCACATGGGTGCTGCAATTCTTCAGGGCCTGGAAACTACCAAACCACTTGTTCACATTTTTCATTTCAATCATCGGCATGGATGGGCACTCCAAAATGGCTGACTAACTCAACGAACAATCGCAATGCGATTTTGCAAGCGCTTGACCACCAGGGACAAGGCGATACACATGGCAAAATAAACCACGGCAACAAAGCTGTACATCTCGACCAAGCGACCGTCACGTTGGGCAATTTTGCTGGCAATCGTGACAAAGTCGGGCAGCGAGATGATGTACACCAAAGACACGTCCTGAAACAGCACGATGGTCTGCGTCAGCAGCACGGGCAGCATGTTGCGAAATGCCTGTGGCAGCACCACATAGCCCATCACCTGCCAGTAGTTAAGGCCCAGCGCATAGCCAGATTGGACCTGACCTCGCGAGACACTTTGAATACCAGCACGCATGATTTCGCAGTAATAGCAGGCCTCAAACATCACAAAAGTGAACAAGGCCGATGAAAACGCGCCAATCTGCACCGGCTGTTTAGCCCCGATCACCCAGGCACCGATGTAGGGCATCAAAAAATAAAACCAGAAAATTACCAGCACCAGCGGTATTGAGCGCAGCAGGTTTACATAACTGCCTGCGACCCACGCCATGGATTTGATGGATGACAAACGCATCATGGCCAACAGCGTGCCAAAAATAACGCCGCCAGTCATCGACAGCAGGGTCACTTCCAGGGTAAATCCAAGGCCCTTGAAAACCAGTACTTCCCAGGAGCGGGCGATGACATTAAAGTCAAATGTAGAAAACATGAAGTGACCCTCCCGTTCAATGCGCCGACGGCGTTGCCGTGGCGCTGCCCACGTAACCCGGAATGGCAACCGAGCGCTCCAGCATGCGCATGCCAATTACCACGACCAGGTTGATGCCGAGGTAGATCAGGGTGGCTGCCGTAAAGGCTTCAAACACCTGAAAGCTGAACTCCTGCATGGAACGCGTTTGTGCGGTGAGTTCCATCAGTCCAATGGTCAGGGCCACCGCGCTGTTCTTGATGATGTTCATGAATTCGGAGGTGAGTGGCGGCAACACAATGCGCAAAGCCATCGGCAGTAGCACGTAGCGGTAACTCTGGGGCAGGGTCATGCCCAGGGCGGTCGATGCCATCAACTGCCCTTTGGAGAGGGAACCAATGCCCGCCTTGACCTGCTCGGCCACTCGGGCTGAGGTGAATAGCGAAAGCGCCACAACCGCTGTCCAGAATGAAGCATTAGGCAAGTGCTTGACCCAGTCGCCTGCGGCTTTGGGAAGCAATTCAGGCACCACAAAAAACCACAAAAACATCTGAATCAGCAACGGAATATTGCGAAACAACTCAACGTAGGCATTGCCCAGACGCACCACCCAGCGCTGTGGCAAGGTACGAACTGTGCCGATGACCAGGCCCAACACCAGCGCAATCGCCCAGGCCGTCAAACCAGTGGCCAAGG
>CAIYNH010000659.1 GCA_903927495.1 uncultured beta proteobacterium | reverse complement strand
AGGCCTCATCTTGGACAAAGTTGTAACTCCCGGCATCTTTCATCTCGCGCATAGCCTTGGCACCATCGTTGCCCATTCCGGTGAGCATGATGCCAAATGCATTACGCCCCACTACCGCGGCGGCCGATTTGAACAGGACTTCAACCGAAGGCTTATGCCGATTGACTAACTCACCATCTTCAACCACCGCTACGTAGTTAGCACCGCTGCGACCTATTCGAAACTGTTTGCCGCCAGGAGCGATGTAGGCATGTCCAGGCAAAATCCGTTCGCTATTGACGGCCTCTTGGACTGCGATCTGGCAAAGTCCGTTGAGTCTGGCTGCAAAACTGCTCGTGAATCCAGGTGGCATATGCTGAGTAATCACAATTCCGGGTGAGTTGGCTGGCATGCGAGTCAGTATTTCCTTGATGGCCTCAGTGCCACCAGTTGAGGCACCTATCACGATCAACTTTTCTGAAGAAACTCGCCCCAACAACGAAGCAACCGGCCGATCAAGCACATCTGTTTTGACTTTTGGGAGCTTATTGATAGTGTCGGTCGGCATTAACGAGCGTTTAATTTTTGCGCTTGAAGCAATCCGCACCTTTTCCACAATTTGTGACGACAACTCGGTCAAACCGTCAGCCACACCCATGCGCGGTTTAGACACGAAATCGACCGCACCTAGCTCCAAAGCTCGCATGGTGACATCGGCCCCGCGTTCAGTCAATGTAGAAATCATCACCACCGGCATAGGTCGCAAACGCATTAAACGACCCAGAAAATCAAGGCCATCCATTCGCGGCATCTCAATATCCAAAGTAATCACATCCGGATTGAGCTCACGGATCATTTCCCTGGCGATCAGCGGATCGTTGGCGCAGCCGACGCACTCCATGTCATTTTCACGATTAATGATTTCGGCGAGCAAACTGCGAACAAGGGCCGAATCATCTACCACCACAACGCGAATTTTCTTCAATTCAACATCCTCAAAACAAATCAATCGAGCCACCGGCAGTGGCCTTGACCACTGTAGCCACATTGCCTTTGCGCTCTTCTACAGCCAGTGATTCCGGGTGCGAGTGCGCCAATCGTTTGACCAAGGCTTTACCTGTTACTGGGAAGAAGACTACTTTTCGAGGATGAATGTCCAAAACGTCCTGCGATACCACTGGAATACGTTCGGTGGCAAGATAGTCCAGCACAAACTGGGTATTGCGTTCACCCACGTTCATAGTCGTGAAGCCAGCCATTACCTGGGCACCACCAAACACCTTGGCTTGCATGGTCTCGCGCCGAGCTCCCATTTTCAGCATTTGATTGATCAATAGCTCCATGGCATAGGAACCATATCGACCACCACCATCGGCACTGTCCCCGTCGGGCAACATAAAGTGATTCATGCCGCCAGCGCGTACCCTACCGTCCCAAATGCAGGCCGAAATGCATGATCCGAGTACCGTCATTATCAGCATATCCTCACTGGCGACAAAGTACTCACCAGGTAAAACCTTGACTGCGTCATATTGAAAATGGTGATCTTTGTAAAAAAATGATGCTTCACCCGGACTGCGCTGCAAGGTTTTCATGTATTCAACACGAGACACCATGGGCACAATGTTCGATCTTGTCGCATCATGCATAGTGCCCAATCGTGGGTTTAAGCCAGTTTGCCCGCTTGATGGCAAACTCATGGGAGCCCTGATTTGACTCCCGGAAAAGGCAGACATGAGACTATCGGCGCTCATAGACCGTCTTACCTTTCAGCACAAAAATATCTCTTGATTCGCTGAAATTTTCGGCATGCCCGACAAACAGAAGTCCTCCAGGAGCCATCACACGATGAATGCGTTCGAGCACCTTGCGCTGCGTCGGTCCATCAAAATAAATCATCACATTGCGACAAAAAACAACATCAAACGGTTCTCGAAAAGGCCAGTCATCACGCACCAAGTTGACAATAACGAAGTCAATCATCTGTTGCAATTCAGTCTTAACCCGTACCATGCCTTGGTTTGCACCCTTGCCCCGAAGAAAAAAAAGCTGCAACTGACTCTCTGAAACGTTCTTCATATTTTCAAGCCGATAAACGCCTTGAGCAGCAGTTGCCAATACCTTTGAATCAATGTCACTTGCAGTCAAGCTGATGTGCATGCCTTGACCTAGCGCCTCCAATGCGGTCATGGCAATTGAATAAGGCTCCTCGCCAGTGGATGCGGCACTGCACCAAACCCGCCATGAAACCTTACCAGGACTGGACTTAAGGTGGTCACGAAAAATATGAAAGTGGTGCTGCTCTCTAAAAAAGGAAGTCAGGTTGGTTGTCAACGCGTTAACAAACTCCTGCCACTCCGAACCATCATCACTCTCCAGCCAAGTTAAGTACTCACGAAAACTCTTGTGCCCGGTTTCCCGCAATCGCCTGGACAATCGGCTATAGACCATGGCGTGCTTACCGTCATGCAAACTGATGCCGGCACGGTCGTAAATGAGTGCCTGGACTCGATCAAAGTCAGAATCTGTCCAAGCAAACTCCCGTCCTTGCGTGTCAGAGTCGATCGCGTTTTGCGAAAACTGCCCGGATTGATTCAATGCCATAACGCAGAATCAGCCTTGTCGTCTCAACCAAGATCCGATGACAAACCCATGTCATCGCCAGACATCAGTTTTTCGATATCCAGCAAAATCAACATCCGATCGCCAAGCGAGCCTAAACCGATCACGGAATCAACGTCAATGGCGCTATCCACATCGGGTGCCGCACGCAGGTTCTCTGGTGCCAACTCCATCACATCACTAACTGAATCAACCACAATGCCAACAATACGTTGCCGCAAATTCAGAATTATCACGACCGTAAACGAATCATATTGCGCGTTGGCACAATTGAATTTCAGCCGCATATCAACAATCGGCACGATCGTACCGCGCAAGTTGACAACACCTTTTATAAACGAAGGTGCGTTTGCAATACGCGTAGGGTGCTCATAACCTCGAATTTCCTGTACCTTCAATATGTCAATGCCATATTCTTCCCGATCAAGTCGAAAGGTTAGATATTCACGCGCGGCAGCATTCACTGCATCCATTGATTTTTCCATAGCACTCATCTTGCTTCTCCTGTTGGATCACGAACTTCAGTGCCGGGACCGACGTACCAAGGCACCCGTATCAAGTATCAGTGCGACCTTGCCATCACCCAAAATAGTTGCGCCAGAAACGTTAGGCACCTTTCGATAGTTCGACTCAAGGTTTTTTACCACTACTTGCTGTTGTCCCAAGAGTTCATCCACTAGCAACACCACGCGACTGCCATCAGCCTCGATCACAACCATGATGTCGCTTGATTTTTCGACATCAAAGCGCGGCACCTGAAACACTTTTTCAAGCTCAATCACAGGCATGTACTCGTCTCGTACCTTCACCAATTGCGCGCCCTGTCCAACGGTGCTTACTGCTTCTGACTTCACTTGGAATGACTCCACCACAGATGACAACGGCAGAATATAAACCTCATTGCCGACACCGACAGACATTCCATCCATGATGGCCAATGTCAAGGGCAATCGCACCGAAACCTTCATTCCATAGCCTTCAGATGACTCAATGTCAACCGTACCATTCAATGATGCAATATTGCGTTTCACCACATCCATACCAACCCCACGACCGGAAACATCAGTTACAACTTCAGCGGTCGAAAATCCCGGCGCAAAAATGAGCTGCCATACATCCGCGTCCGACATTTGATCTGAGACATCAAGTCCGCGCTCTCTAGCTTTCGACAGAATTTTTTCACGCGACATACCCTTACCATCGTCACGAACTTCAATAACGATGGAACCACCCTGATGTGCGGCAGACAGAGTGATGGTGCCTGTTTCAGACTTTCCAGAGCGTAATCGGTCGGCTGGCATTTCAATACCGTGATCACAACTGTTACGAACCAGGTGTGTGAGCGGATCGGTGATTTTTTCAACCAACCCCTTGTCAAGTTCGGTGGCTTCACCCTGCGTAACGAAGTCCACTTTCTTTCCAAGTTTGCTGGCTAGATCACGAAGCATGCGAGGAAACCGGCTAAATACGATCGACATCGGAATCATGCGAATAGACATGACGGATTCTTGCAAATCACGGGTATTTCGATCCAGATCAGTTAAACCGGTCAGCAATTGCTGGTACAACGCTGGATCGAGTGCCCGACTGTTTTGCGCGAGCATGGCCTGTGTAATCACGAGTTCACCAACCAAATTTATCAATTGGTCAACCTTGCTGATGGCCACACGGATGGTGGCGGCTTCTGGCTGGGAATGTCCGACCGCTACCGGCGCGGGCTTTGAACTGTTTTGTACAGCGACAACGACTGCTGTGGGCTGAACAACAGGGGCAACGTTAGCAGGAGCTCCAGGTGCACCATCAAAGAATCCAAAACCCGTGATATCGGCCTCCGACACCTCAGGAGCAGGCGCTTTCACCTGAGCCACTGGCGCAACATTTTGAGACCCGGCATTTGCTTCACTGCCTTTGATGAGCACTTGTTCGCGTGACACATGAAAAGCGAACAAATCGAGCAAATCTTCATCCGTAGAACTGGTTTTTATTGCAAAAATACGAGCGTCATTGCGGCCACTAGGCATCGCCTTGATTTCACCCAAACCTGGTATGTCGCGAAACAACTCCATAATGGCATCCGCCTGATTTGGCCGATCCAACTGGCTTATGGTGATCTCTAAGGAGCGAACGCTACCGTCGGATTTGGAGGTTGTTTGCCCTGTTTGAGCAACTGAAGCTATCACAACAACAGGTTCAGTAACGATAACCGGTGACGGAACTGCAACCTTGGTTACAGGCGGCGTAGCTACTGTGCCCCCAGCTACCAAAACCCGGATCCGTGCAACCAGTTCGGCTGTAGGCGGACCCTCGCCCCCATCTCCAGACTGATGCCTCGCCAACAAACCTCTGGAGGCATCTGCAGACTCCAGTAACACATCGACCATGGCTAAATTGGGTTGCAACTCGTGCCGACGGAGTCGATCCAGCAGAGACTCCATTTGATGCGTCAACTCCGCCACATCAGAGAAGCCAAACGTTGCAGCGCCACCCTTGACTGAGTGCGCACATCGAAAAATTCCGTTCAACTCTTCGTCGTCGGCGGTTT
>CAIYNH010000658.1 GCA_903927495.1 uncultured beta proteobacterium | reverse complement strand
CACTGATGGCTCCACTTGACATCTGTGCTTGAGATAATGTTGAAATCGCCCAGACCAGAGGTTTCTGCCATCGTGCGCGATGACATCAAATCTATAACGCTATAAGTTAATGGACTCCATTGTACGGACGCCTCCCAGCTTGCACCTGACGTTCCAGATTTTGTGGCATTATCAAAATCTTTGGACATTCGACCAATCTTGACAATCCCAGTGGTTTTCGCAGTTGCATCCCAAGTCAAACCAACGAAATAACGACTTTCAGAACTGTTGAGTGCTGACCCTGCCGGGTAGCCAATTTTGGCACCCCTAACTTCAGCCACCGCCAGTGATTGAGTACCCAAACGGTAGAACAGTCTGCCTGCGTAACTTCCGGTAGAAGCATCATTGACGTTAGTTGGTGTGTTGTCATACACCTTGTCAGCGTTTCCAAGATCAAATTCAACACGCCCTGGTGCCTCCGGCGCACCATAGATAAAGGTGCCATTGAGGTTAGTCGTGTGATAACGCGCAGCCTCAGCGGTCATGGGTCGTCCATTTGCGCCACGTGCTTCAACCGAGTTTGCCAAACCAGCAGTCCAATTACCGCGCGCCCTGGTATCAAAAAAATGTGCGCCCGTTAGCTCAACCAATGAGTCGTGGATGTTATCAACAGAACTGCCTGAATAAGTTTTTGAATTAAGCGATGCCTGAGCCGTGTAGCGGTCACCCTTGTGCTTTAGCTCCGCTAAGAGCTTGGGAGTCATGCTCACATAGTCAGATTGCAGCGAACTGGTCGAATCTGACAGCAAGTTGCTGTTGTGACCCGTGCTCACAGTGATCGAAGGATACAGACGAATGCCATTGTCAAATTTCAGCGAAAAACTATCATTCACCGAAGTTGATGTGCCACCGAGTACATAGGGTGACGTTGCTGAGGGCGTAACATCGGGTTTAAGTGTGTAGGCACCTGCTGCGTTGGCCGGTGCGCTGGTTTGAGCAAGTGCGCTGGCGTTCAGCCCGCAGGCAGCTGCCGCCGCGACAGAAATAGCGGTAAATAGGTTTTTCATTTTTCCCTCAGTGGAGAGTTGTCTTCAATGAACGTGCAGGTCATGAAGGGTTGTGACAGATGAACACTTTAGCCCTCATTCTAAGTCATGAATATTTGTTCGCCGAAACCAAACCCACTCGACCATTGCTGCAGCAAGACGCTTGAGCTTGCCTTAAATTAAAAACCCATGCAGTACGTGCTGGGAATATTCTTACACCCGTATCGAGCACACTGCTGATCAGTTGGTCGGTGAACTTGCTGGTCAGCACAAAGTCAACCTCGACAAGCCCAATAACTTCACAAATGGCCCACACTCCCTACTCTGCTCGTCTTTGCAAATGCTGTCGTTCAGGCGATAGTTTGTCGGATTCGAATCCTTTTCTACTAGTCAAATCGACTTGCAAAGCTTGTTGAATTTGCGTGAGCTGCTATCAAATTTGATGATAAACATCCCCTGAAAAACCGTTAACATCAAAACTGCGCTCAACTATATTCGCACGCTTGAGCTCGACCACCACGACGGAGCTGGCCCGAGTGCCATAGTCGGGCGTGTGAATAAACTCGGCAGAGAGCGTTTTTTCCCAGCCATACGGAATTCCAGTTTCGGGGAGATCCTTGTCTGCGGCAGTGCGTCGATCAGACAAGAGCGAAAACAGGGCGTTGATACCTGATTGGCGAGTAGGTGAATCGCCAGCAAATTGGTTGTCGCGCAGGATTTTGGTGAAACCATCACGTAAACGGCTGACTTTGGGCCATGGGACATTGAAATCGGCGTTGGATACAGCGCCAACCCCTTCAGGCATCCTGAATGCAAGCCGATGACGGCTCTCAAACCCCATTAAGGTAGTGCCATCAAACACCAACAGGTTAAATGGGTTGTAGGTATGAGCCCGCAGGGCAAGGGCATCAAGGTACTGCTCGGAAGTGTCCGCACTTTTGAGGAACGCGGTGGTGAGGTCTCCACGAGAGGGTTTGTCAGGATGATTTTGGAGTCCATCATGGTAGTTGGTGAGGGCCGCGAAGCGTCCACCAAGGCTCATTCCCAACCACGTACCGTTGGCCTGCAGGTCTTTACCTGCCACGACGGTTTGGTCACTCCATCGATGCAGTGCCTGGGTCGGTCGAGCGTAATACTCGTCGCGGTTGGCTGCAATGATGAGAGGAATTGGCGCTTGAGGCTGCCAGTTGAAGGCGATCAGACACATGTGGAAGTCAGAGGGTCACTTCAGGCAGCCCGTCACGACTGACTGAACTGTGAAAAAGTACAACTTGAGGAATTATTTTAAATTTGTAGCCACGTCATCGGCACCCATGATCTGAGATTGAGCTTGTGTCGTTTGCTGAGCCTGGCGCTGCGCTGGCTTTAATCTCTCACGGGGGCCTTGGCGCGACTTTGCCCCTGCCTGGCCAGCATCCAGCCCGGGTATTCCGGAGGCAATGCACTGACTTCTTCAAGTGTGCTCAACTCATCTGCACTCAATTCAAGCTTGCTGGCAGCCAGATTGTCGGCCAACTGCTCGGGTGTTTTGGCTCCCATGATGACCGTGCTGACCAGTTGACGACTTAGCAACCAGGCCAAGGCGATTTGTGCCACAGAGACTTGATGATGCTGTGCGATAGGACGCATCGCGTCAACCACTCTAAATGCCCTTGGCTTGTCAACCACGGGAAAATCAAAGCTGGCACGGCGTGTGCCCTCTAGCCCGGCCCCATCCGAACTGAACTTGCCACTCAGCAGTCCACCAGCCAGTGGGCTCCAGACCATCAAGCCGAGCTGTTGGTCCTGCAGTAGTGGCAAAACTTCGCGCTCGAGGTCACGTCCAGCCACGGTGTAGTAGGCTTGCACGCTTTCGAAACGTGCCCAGTGATTTTTCTCAGATATTGCCAACCCCTTCATGATTTGCCAGGCTGCCAT
>CAIYNH010000657.1 GCA_903927495.1 uncultured beta proteobacterium | reverse complement strand
GTTTGCAATAATTGATTTTTATGAGGATGTCACCATGAAATACATTCAGGTTTGGGTTGTGGCGTTGTTCGCCAGCTTGACGACTTTGTCTGCGGCATGGGCGCAGTCCACCAAGATCGGTGACGGCAACATTTACCTGTCGCCCAAAGCCGGGGACAGAGCGGTACCAGCGGCACAGTTCCGCACCGAGCCCATGCTCAAAACAGCAGCCCAAACGGCTCAGTGGTACTCAGCCGTGCTTTTTAACCCCAAGCCTGAGGTGTTGTACGTGCAGCCTCTGACGGTGCGGGCCACCCCTGCGGGTTTTGAGTTGGCCTTACCTGGTAAAGAGGTGGTGCCTACAGAGCGGCGTGACACGGAAATTCACTACCCTCACAGCGACCCGTTGGTACTTTCGCCGCTTGCTTTTGAGCCCGGTCAGCCCAAGCTGGCCAAGGCCAGCGACTGGTCGGTTGACCTCGAAATGGGGCAAGGCACAGACCGCATGCTGGTTACTGTGGCACACGGTAGCCCGTATGTGTCGGTGCAACTCTCACGCGGCGATATCCGCTTGCGTTTACCCATCGCGGGTGATCGGTATGACTCTGGTGCAGATGGTCGGGTGCTGGCGCTGCGCGTCAAGGGCAAGCCTTATGCGCTGTTTGGCCCCACCGGTGTGCGCTGGGAAATCATCTCTCCCACTGAATGGATCGGTCACATGCCCCCGGGCAAAGGCTATGTTTCGGCTGCCACCTTGCCCGATGACAAGCCTGAAACCTTGGCACTTTTCACCCGCCATGCCTACGCCTTTATTGATGCCACACGGGTCGATTGGAAGTTTGACTCGGCCAGCAGCCAGGTGGAAACCACCTTTAGTGCGATCACCAAAACCATGGAAGGCGCTGACCATGGCCCGCTACTCGGTCTGTATCCGCATCAGTGGTTGAACAACAAGTCGGTCGAAGGCAAATTGGGCCAGTCCTTTGAGACGGTTCGCGGCCAAATCAAGTTGCTGCCAGCGTCGCAGTTCAAAACGACATACACCTACAACGGCTTTGTACCCTTCTGGCCTGGTGTCGGGGATTCACCGCGCAAAGCCGATCTGCTCGAAGTGATGAAAACGGACCAGCGCAACGCACGCCGCATGATGCTTGAAGAAGGCAAAGGACCTTATTGGCAGGGCAAAGGCTTGCAGCGCATTTTGAAGCTGATGGACGTGGCAGAGCAACAAGGGGATATGGCGGCGCGTGACAACCTCCTGAATCTCGTGAAAAAACGTACCGAACAGTGGCTGTCTGGCGAAGGAAATACCTACTTTCACCTGGATAAATCTCAGGGCACGGTGGCCAGCTACCCTGAAGAATTCTTTACCGTAGAGCAGCTCAATGACCATCATTTCACCTACGGCTACTGGATTCGAGCTGCCGCCGATATAGCGCTGCGTGACCCAACCTGGGCTGCCAAGGAGAAATGGGGTGGCATGATTGATTTGCTGATTGCCGACATTGCCACTCCCACGCGGGGTGGGGCAGACTTCCCTTTTCTGCGCAACTTTGATCCATATGAAGGCCATTCCTGGGCCTCTGGCATTGGGCTGGGCACTTTTGGCAACAACCAGGAGTCGTCCAGCGAAGCCGTCAATGCCTGGGCGGGTTTGATACTCTGGGGTGAAATCCACGGTGACAAAAAGCTGCGTGACCTCGGGCTTTATTTGTACACCACCGAAATCGAAGCCATCAACCACTACTGGTTTGACATTTACGGCAAAGTGTTTGCGCCAGAATACAAAAACGTGGAAGTCAGCCAGGTATTTGGTGGCATGTACTCGCACAATACTTGGTGGATTGATGACCCGCGCCAAATCAAAGGCATCAACATTTTGCCGATCACAACGGTGTCGACCTATCTTGGGCGCGATCCACAATTTGTCAAGCGCAGTCTGGCCAGCTTAAAACCGGAAATCGCAAATTGGGAAGCTCGTGGCAAAAGCGTGCAACCTGCCGACATTTGGCAAGACATATTTGCCCAGTACATGGGCCTGGCTGACCCCGTACAAGGATTGGCGCAGTGGAACCGCTGGGGTTCTTTTGAGTTGGGTGACACCCGTACCCACGCATTGCACTGGTTGCTCAGCTTGAACGAGATGGGCGTACCTGACTTCACCGTGACGGCAGACACCACGCTCTATTCGGTCTTCAAGCGCGCCGATGGCAGCAAGACCTACCTGGCTTACAACGCCGGTAAAAATCCGATCAATGTGAAGTTCAGTGATGGCAAAAGCCTGAGCGTGGCAGCTGGCGTGCTCGGCCGAATGCAATGAAACTCTCAGGCGTAGTGGTCGTTGGGTTGCTGCTGGCAGGGTGTGGTGGCGGTGGTGACGGAACGAGCTCAGCCACGCCTGACGGGACTGCCGCCTTGGGTCCTGTCTCAGCTACGCAAGCTACCGAGAAATCCCAGGTAGTTGCGAACCCTGCGACAACTGCGTCTTCACCCGCACCCGCGGCATCCGTACCCGCGCTAAATGCATCTACCCCCACACCCGCCGCGTCCGCACCAGCACCAGCCGCGTCCACCCCCACACCCGCCGCGTCCGTACCGGTCGCAGCCCAACCAGTCACCGCAATTCCGGGCTGGACGCTGATCTGGGCTGATGAATTTAACGTGGATGGAATTCCTGACAGCTCCAAATGGGGCTTTGACATTGAACGTAACAAACTGGGCTGGTACAACAACGAGAAACAGTATTACTCGGCCAATCGCTTGGAAAATTCAAGCGTTCAAGGCGGCTACCTGACCATCACGGCGCGCAAGGAAAGCCTGAGCACTGCAGCAGACTGGGGTGGCCAGGCCTACACCTCTGTGCGCATGATCACGCGCGGCAAAGCCGGCGCGAGTTGGACCTATGGACT
>CAIYNH010000656.1 GCA_903927495.1 uncultured beta proteobacterium | reverse complement strand
TCACACATGCAGCAAGTTGCGATAACGCACGCCAGCCACATCAGCGGTTTCGCTATTTACCATTCGTTACACATTTATTAAAGCATTTCAATCATGACAGAATCCACCGTAAAATTGGCCAGAATGACCCGCTTTATCCAGTTCGCTCTGGCTATGGCTGTGGTATTCGGTGCGCAATTGGCAACCGCTCAAATCAGCAGCGGCAGTGTGGTGCAACTGGACTATGCCTCAAACTTTGAAAATCTAAACGGTGGCCCCTTCACCGGCTCGGTCATTTCCGGCCCGGGCGCTGGTAGTACCTTCGCCAGCTTTTGTCTCGAAAAGTTGGAGACCTTCAACCTCAATACCAATTTATTTGTGAAAAGTGTGACAACGGCAACTACCAATGCGACAGGTGTATACCCCACCACCGGCGACCCGCTGAGTTCCGAAACCGCCTGGCTCTTCACACAGTACAGCAACCATGCATCGGGTTTCAGCACCACCACCGCATCCAAAAGCAATTCCATGCAAAACGCTTTCTGGTATTTGGAAGGTGAAATTACGCTGAGCAAATTAAACGAAGACAGCCAAGCAAAAACATGGGCCAACGAAGCCAAAAGCGCGGTCAGCACGGGTGCTTGGAGTGGTCTTGGCAACGTCCGAGTGTTGAACCTCTACAAGGATGCCGGTTACAGCATCAATGCACAAGACCAACTGGTGATGCTGGCCCCGGTGCCCGAACCCGAAACCTATGCCATGCTGTTGGCAGGTCTGGGTTTGATGGGTGCCGTCACACGCCGCCGTCGAAGCCGTACCGAGGTCGCCTGAAGTATGGATTCAAGGTGGCAATGGCTGCCAATTTTCCCGCAAAAACTCAGCCACTCGCTTAGCTGACGCGGCCCGCGCAGTCGGGTTGCCTCCCACATGCACACCCTGGCCTGGATGCACCCCATTTGGTACATCTTTGCGCAACTGAGCCGTTGAGTTGGCATCAAAGCCATGATAGGCACCCGGATAAACCTCTATCTCAACCAACGGGTCAGCAGCTGCCAACGCCTTGCAAGGAGCGGCGGGAGTCCAATCGTCAGCCGCGCCAACCAGCAGCAGGATTGGCATTCCGGCAATATAGCCGTGCTTCAATTCAGCTTCGCAGCCAGGATAAAAAGCGATCGCCAATGAGGCTTGCACCGGGCTGGCCAGCACTTCGGGATCATTCTGGTTGCTGGCGGCCAGCAAGGTACTGCCACCGTTGGACCAACCCAACAACCCCAGACGCTCTGGATCCGCACGCGTGCTCAACCAACGCAAGGCACCCAGAGCATCGCGCCGACGCTCAGTCTGGGTTAACTTGCGGCTGCCAATGCGCTGGGTGCACAGCTCTTTTTCGCCACGCGGCGTCAACGAATCCGTAACCAGCACGCTGATGCCCATGGCATTCAAACTGGCTGCCGCACTCTTCATTCTTGAAGAAAGCTGTCCGCTGGAACTGTACGGGCCACCACAGCCATGCAGCAGCAACATCGCCGGGGCCGTCATCGCCTTGTGTGCAGCAAACCAGAATCCGGGCATTTGCACGGCCTGACCATCGCGCATATCGAGACTGGGCACCATCACCTGCTGCTGCGCGCCAACAACCGAGTGAAGCAGGCACAAAGCGATCAAGGTCAAAGTTTTCAGGCGGTGTAACATGTGTCGTGGCTCCATTTGCTGCGTTATCAGATATTCAGTATGGCTGATTCAGGAAGATAGTATGTTCTATTGCGCCGAATTGGGATTAGACCCCAATATCACGGAATATTTGCCATAGTGCTATTAGTTCAATAGTGCTCTGTGCTTTGCCAGTATTCGGTCATAGCCTATTTTGTCCTTAACTTCGGTGCTGCTGAAACGCCGCAACTGGCTGGCGATGATTCGCTGAATTGAAGTCACAACCTGTTGGGTTGAACTGTTGGGAGAGAGTGGGGGCTAGTGCCTAAAAAAGCACAACGCAAAAAAAGCAATTCAC
>CAIYNH010000655.1 GCA_903927495.1 uncultured beta proteobacterium | reverse complement strand
GCCGTTGTCGTTGTGCAAGGAGGCTGCAAAGTACAGATTACCAAGCTCGGTATGCGTTCCGTGCTCTACGTCCATGCTGATACGGCCAAAGGAGCCCACACGAAAATCACTTTGGCCTCCGGAAAACGTGTTGCCGTTCTTGGTGGTCAATGCAATCGCTCCTCCCAGGGTATTGAGACCGTAAACTGGATTTGAACCAGGGACCAAAGTGACCTTATGAATGGCGATTTGGGGTAGCGCATCCCAAGAAACAACATCACCAAATGGCTCGTTAAGTCGCATCCCATCAAGAAAGACGGAAAGCCCTTGGGGAGTTCCGAGCGCAGGCGATGCAGTAAAACCACGGTAGTTCAGGTCAACCGAGTAAGGATTTCCCTGCGTGTCGTTGACATTGATGGATCCCAGTGACTGATCAAGTCGTTGTGTTAAGTCGACAGAAGGTGTAGTCAGGTTGTCCCGCAAAAGTGTTTGAATATTACCTGCGAACTTGTTTATTGGAATTCCAGTGTTATCGACCGGTGTGGTGGCAATCACTTCGACTTCAGCCAAGGTGGCAACGGATTGAGGTGCCCGCTGAGCCAGGGTGCTCACCGAGTGTGATGCAATAAGAGCAATAAAGGTAAGAGTACGATAGTAGGCGAATTTCATTGTCTCTGCCTTTATATTTGTCATGTTCACAGGTGTTGCATAGGTTGACACCTTGTACAAACAAGTGTGTCAAATTGGGTCAAATGGTTTGCAGGTTGAATGTCTGAGCGGGCTTTTGTTACATATATGCAACTTTGATGCCATTGATCGGTATCTGCCGATCGAATCGGATAGATGCTCGCTATGCCATTCGCAAGCCATTTAGCTTGGCAACTGGCTGAAGGCAAGCAGTAGGCTCTGGCATCGAATGGTTTTGCGCTCAGGGTAGCATCGGGCAATTTCGTCAAACCCAATTCTCCCTGAAATGAGTATCCAGTCGTACCGTTTGATCACCACCACAGCGCTTCTTTTTGTGCTTACAGCCTGCACTATTGCAATGCCACCGTCTCAAGTTTCAGCTGATGTAGCAACTCAATGGCAAGCGCCGCTACCGCATCAAGGCACTCTGGTTTCCCTGTCGCAATGGTGGCAGCAGCAAGGCGACCCGACTCTGCTGGCTCTGATCGAGGCGGCAGAAGCTGCCAGTCTGTCGGTGGCCCAATCGCTTTCACGTATTGAGGCTGCCAAGTCCATCCAGGCGGGCGCTGGGGCTGCGCTACTACCCAACATCAATGCCTCGGTGGGTGCTAGTCGTGGTGTCAGTTTGCCCAATGTTCCGGTGGCCAGCAGTCTTCAGTCGGGCGTGCAGATTGCCTGGGAGCTGGATTTGGTGGGGGCCAACCGCGAAGCCAACATAGCTGCTGTCGCTCAGCTTGAGGGCATGCAAGCCCAGTGGCACGACGCTCGGGTGCTGGTGGCCGCCGAGGTTGCGAATCTGTATTTCGGTCTGCGCACCTGCCAGCAGTTGTTGGAGGTGACGCTACTCGACTCGGCCTCGCGTCTCGAGAGCGCTCGTTTGGCCGACATCAGTGCCAAAGCCGGTTTTGTAGCGGTTTCATTCGCGCACTTGGCACAGGCTGGTGCCGCAGAAGGTCGCAACCGGGTTGTGCAGCAGGCCAGCCAGTGCGAACTTGATACCAAAGCGCTCGTCGCGATGACCGCTCTGACTGAACCTGTCTTAAAGATGAAAATGGCTGTGACAAGCGCTGCACATGCACAGCATGCTACATTTAATATAGCACTTGTACCCGCCCAAACAATCGCCCAACGCCCTGATGTGTTTGCTGCTGAGCGCGATGTGGCGGTGGCCAGCGCGCAGGTAGGCAGCGCCCGAGCACAACGCTACCCACGTTTGACGCTGAATGGCTCGATCGGCCAACTGAGCTACGGCAGTGAAGGCACTACGACCAATCTCAGCACATGGTCTTTCGGCCCGCTGGCTTTGACCTTGCCGTTGTTTGACGGTGGTCAGCGCGAGGCCAACGTGGCAGCGGCGCAGGCGCGCTATGCAGAAGCGGTGGCGGGGTACCGCGCAAAAGTGCGACTGGCGGTGCGTGAGGTCGAGGAGGCGCTGGTCAACCTGCACAGCACCGAGGCACGTAGCGCAGATTCCGAACTGGCAACTCAAGCCTACGCGCAGGCGCTGACGGCCACGCAAGCCCGTCATGACCAGGGTTTGGCGAGTGCGATGGAACTGGAAGAAACCCGTCGCGTCGCTCTGGCCTCGCAATTTGCCCAAGCCACCTTGAATCTTGAACGTCAGCGCGCCTGGGTGGCGCTGTACCGCGCTTTGGGTGGCGGGTATGAGCATGCTGCTGTTGTATTCAAGAATTAACCGATGTTTACTTCATGAACTGTCTTCAATTCAAACCCCTCGTCGTTGGTATGGTGGTCACCAGTACCGCTCTTTTTGTTGGCATCGCCCTGATGGCCAGACACTCCCATGCAGCCGACAGCGCGCAACCCGCAGTTCGGCCAGCATTGAGCGTCACGCTGACGCAAGTCAAAGCAGGTGTTTTGCCAGTCAAACTGGCCGCCAATGGCAGCGTGATGGCTTGGCAGGAGGCCATCATTGGCTCTGAGATCAACGGATTGCGGGTGCTAGACCTCAAAGTAAGCGTGGGTGACTCGGTGCAGCGTGGCCAGGTGCTGGCGACCTTCGCGTCAGAGAGCGTGCAGGCTGATGTGGCCTTGGCGCGTGCCACCCTGATGGAAACCTGCGCCAATGCCACTGAGGCCGAAACCAACGCCGATCGCGCCCGCGCAGTTCAAGGTTCAGGCGCTCTCAGTGCTCAACAAGTGGGTCAGTACCTGACCGCCGAGTTGACGGCCAAGGCGCGAGTGGCCTCAGCCCAGGCGCAGTTGGATGGGCAACTGCTGCGTTTGAAAAACACTCAACTGCTGGCACCGGATGCTGGCATCATCTCAAGCCGAACTGCCTCGGTGGGTGCCGTGGTAGGGGTTGGGCTTGAAATGTTTCGAATGATTCGTCAGGGTCGGCTGGAGTGGCGCGGCGAGCTTACCTCTGCCGAGTTGGGCCGCATCATGGTGGGCACCAGCGTCGTGGTGACTGCACCGGGTGGTTTTCAGCAGAAGGGGCGCGTACGCATGGTGGCACCCACGGTCGATGCCCAAACCCGTAATGGCTTGGTGTATGTTGATTTGCTGGGTTCGCCTGCAGGTGCCAAAGCAGTGCCAGGTGCATTCAAACCCGGCATGTTTGCCCGTGGTGAATTTGAACTGGGCAGCACCAGCGCCCTGACCGTAGCGCAAACCGCCATAGTTGTTCGCGATGGCTTCAGTTTTGTGTTTCGGGTAACTCCGGATAAAAGGGTGGTGCAACTCAAGGTCCAGACCGGGCGCATGCTGGCTGATCAGGTTGAAGTACTAGCCGGAATCGGGCCCAGCGACTGGGTTGTGGCAACCGGCGCTGGTTTTTTGACCGACGGTGACTTGGTGCGGGTGGTCGATGAAATTAGGGTAAAAAGTGCTATAGAACCCGTCAGTAAAGCACAAGCAGCTAGCAAATAGGGAGCATATTGCACATGAATGTGTCTTCTTGGTCGATTAAGAATCCGATCCCATCGGTGATGCTTTTTGTTTTGCTGACTTTTGCGGGTCTGCTCTCGTTTAATGCTATGAAGGTGCAAAACATGCCCGATATTGACCTGCCGATGGTCATTGTCACAGCAGTTCTGCCCGGAGCTGCACCGGCGCAGCTTGAAAACGACGTGGCGCGAAAGCTCGAAGACAGCATTGCTACGCTGCAAGGACTCAAGCACGTCTATACCAAGGTGCAAGATGGTGCAGTGACGATCACTGCCGAGTTTCGCCTGGAAAAGCCCACCCAGGAGGCGGTGGATGACGTGCGCTCGGCCGTGACACGAGTGCGTGGCGAACTGCCCTCGGACTTGCGCGATCCTATCGTGCAAAAGATGGACCTGGCCGGGCAACCCATTCTGTCTTACACCGTGCGCAGCAAAGTCAAAAATGACGGACAGGCTCCACGCATGGACGACCAGGCTTTGAGCTGGTTTGTCGATCACGAAATCACCCGCAAACTGATTGCGGTGCGTGGTGTGGGTGCCATCAATCGCGTTGGCGGGGTGAACCGTGAGGTGCGGGTGGCAGTGGATCCGCTCAAATTGCAGGCGCTTGCAGCCACGGTGGCCGATGTTTCGCGTCAGTTGCGTATTGTGCAGATCGAGGCCGCCGGAGGGCGGACCGATTTAGGAGTGATTGAGCAGCCGGTGCGCACGCTGGGTACGGTGCCCAGTGCCGATGCAGTGGCTGCTATAGAAATTGCTTTGCCTGATGGCCGGCACCTGCGCTTGAGCGATGTGGCTACGGTCAGCGACACGGTCGCTGAGCCACGCGCCGCTGCGCTACTTGATGGTGTGCCGGTGATCGCTTTTGAGGTCGTGCGCAGCCGGGGCGAAAGTGAAGTGGCTGTGGGTGCCGCCGTGCAGCTGGCTCTTGAAGAGTTTAAAGTCCAGCACCCGGACATTGAATTTACGCTGGCCTTTGACTTTGTCACACCGGCGCAAGAGGAATACGTTGGTTCGCTACACCTGCTGTACGAAGGTGCAGCGCTGGCAGTGCTGGTGGTGTGGCTTTTTTTGCGTGACTGGCGTGCCACGCTGGTGTCTGCTGTGGCCTTGCCAATGTCGGCGATTCCGGCCTTTGTTGGCATGCACCAAATGGGCTTCACCATTAACGTGGTAACGCTGCTGGCCATGTCACTGGTGGTGGGCATTTTGGTGGACGATGCCATTGTGGAGGTGGAAAATATTGTGCGCCATCTGCGCATGGGCAAAACGCCATACCAAGCGGCCATGGAAGCGGCTGATGAGATCGGCCTGGCCGTGATTGCCACCACTTTTACCCTGGTCGCGGTGTTTTTGCCAACAGCCTTCATGAGCGGTATTGCGGGCAAGTTTTTCAAACAATTTGGCTGGACTGCGGCGCTGGCCGTGTTGGCCTCGCTGCTGGTGGCGCGTATGCTCACCCCCATGATGGCCGCTTACATCCTACGCCCTATCGTCACCGCCTATCGTGAGCCGCGCTGGCTCGTCCACTACCGGCGTGCGGCAGCCTGGTGTTTGCGGCATCGGGCGTTGACCATGGCGGCAGCCATCGCATTTTTCGTTGGATCAGTAGCGTTGGTTCCGCTCTTGCCAAAAGGCTTTGTGCCGCCCGACGACAACTCCCAAACCCAGGTCTATCTGGAGTTGCCCCCAGGCTCCACACTCTCGCAAACGCTTGACCTTGCTGAGCAGGCGCGGCAACTGGTGATCA
Source organism: uncultured beta proteobacterium (assembly GCA_903927495.1). Taxonomy (GTDB): domain Bacteria; phylum Pseudomonadota; class Gammaproteobacteria; order Burkholderiales; family Burkholderiaceae_C; genus Rhodoferax. Next base: position 1,893 of record CAIYNH010000655.1, on the reverse strand, counting down.
ACGTACCGCAAGTCAAAAGTGTTTACACCACCGTCGGTGGTGGCAGTGCTGGGGGCGACCCCTTTGCCTCGGCCGGTGCATCCGAGACCCGCAAAGCCACGCTCACTATTCAACTCACTGCACGTGGCGAGCGCCCAGTCAAACAGGCGATTGAAAAGCAGATTAGGACCTCCTTGGAGGCGTTGCCAGGGGTGCGAAGCAAGGTCGGCCTGGGCGCATCAGGTGAAAAATACGTGCTCGTGCTGACCGGCGAAGACCCGCTAGCTCTGCAAAGCGCGGCTCAGTTGGTTGAAAAGGACTTGCGAACCATCCCAGGTCTGGGCAGCGTGACCTCCACCGCCAGCCTGATCCGTCCTGAAATTTCCGTGCGACCTGATTTTGCGCGTGCCGCCGATCTGGGTATCACCAGTGCGGCTATCGCCGACACCTTACGCATTGCGACTTTGGGCGACTATGACGTGGCACTGTCGAAACTGAATTTGCCGCAGCGCCAGATTCCGATCGTGGTACGGCTTGATAATGCTGCCCGCAAAGACCTGAGCGTGCTCGAGCGCCTGCACGTTCCCAGCGTCAAACCAGGTGTGGGTCCGGTCATGCTCGGTCAGGTGGCGACGCTTGAAATGACTGGTGGTCCGGCGGTCATTGACCGTTATGACCGCGCTCGTAACATTAATTTCGAAATGGAACTGTCAGGCCTGCACTTGGGTGATGTGGCCGAGGCGGCACAAGCCTTGCCGTCGGTCAAAAACCTGCCCGCCGGTGTCAAGGTGATCGAGGTGGGTGATGCCGAGGTGATGGGTGAACTGTTTGCCAGTTTTGGACTGGCCATGTTGACCGGTGTACTTTGCATCTACATTGTGCTGGTACTGCTGTTCAAGGACTTTCTGCACCCAGTGACAATTTTGTCGGCTTTGCCCTTGTCGTTGGGAGGCGCGTTTGTCGGCTTGCTGTTGGCGCAGAAGAGTTTTTCGATGCCATCGCTAATAGGTCTGATCATGCTGATGGGCGTAGCTACAAAAAACTCGATTTTGCTGGTCGAATACGCCATCATGGCGCGTCGTGGCCATGCTACTACGCACGACCACCCGGCGGTGCCAGGCAAAAGTCGACTGGACGCGTTGCTCGATGCCTGCCACAAGCGTGCCCGCCCGATCGTCATGACTACCCTCGCCATGGGTGCAGGCATGCTGCCCATTGCGCTTGGCTGGGGGGCCTCTGACGCGAGTTTTCGCAGTCCCATGGCGATTGCTGTAATTGGTGGGTTGATTACCTCAACTGTGCTGAGTTTGCTGGTGATCCCGGCGGTGTTTACCTATATCGATGATGCCGGGCAGTGGCTCAAGCGCAAGTGGTATCAGCACACAAATGTGAATAAGAAATATTGAGCTTTAAGGCCCGTAAAATATGCGCTAGAAGCTACTGTATTCATAGCAAATATGAGGATTTTTGAGGTTCAACATGAAAGGCGCTGACCACATGTTCCAAATGCTCTGCCTGTTCTTGCAATGACTTTGCAGCCGCTGCCGCCTGCTCAACCAGCGCCGCATTTTGTTGGGTGACATTGTTCATTTCATCAATGGCATGACTGACACGACCGATGCCAGCAGTCTGTTCGGCGCTGGCGGCCGCCATTTCACTCATGATGTCGGTGACGCTGCGGATACTGTTGACAATTTCTGTCATGGTTGTTCCTGCTTGTAGTACCAGTGTGCTGCCGGCATCAACTTTGGCGACGGAGTCGCCAATCAAGGTTTTGATTTCATGTGCAGCATCGGCCGAACGCTTAGCCAGGCTCCGTACTTCGGCAGCAACCACCGCAAAACCCCGCCCTTGCTCGCCGGCCCGGGCGGCCTCGACGGCAGCGTTGAGAGCAAGAATATTGGTCTGAAATGC
>CAIYNH010000654.1 GCA_903927495.1 uncultured beta proteobacterium | reverse complement strand
CTGATTTTGGGCTGGAAAAAATAATGACTGATGTGATGGAAACCCAATCTACAGACAAACCGTCGGCGGCTCAGGCGCTCGCTACTGCACCAAGCAACCCTGATTTGCGCTGGTATGTTGTACACGCATATTCAGGTATGGAAAAGGCAGTTGAGCGCAATATCACTGAGCGGATCAACCGGGCTGGTATGCAGGGTAAATTTGGTCGAATTCTGGTTCCCATGGAAGAGGTTGTGGAAATTAAGAATGGGCAAAAAAAGACCACAGAACGTAAGTTTTTTCCTGGATACGTTTTGGTTGAGATGGTGATGGATGATGAAACTTGGCATTTGGTGAAGCACACCAACAAAGTCACTGGTTTTGTTGGTGGCGGTAAGACGCGTCCGTCCCCTATTTCTGAGGCAGAGGTCATGAAGATCGTCAGCCAGATGCAGGAGGGCACCGACAAGCCTCGCCACAAAGTTGAGTTTGTGGTGGGCGAGTATGTGCGGGTCAAGGAAGGACCCTTTGCTGATTTCAATGGCTCGGTTGAAGAAGTCAATTACGACAAAAGCAAAGTGCGAGTGGCGGTCACTATTTTTGGTCGATCAACGCCAGTTGAACTGGAATTTTCTCAAATCGAGAAAACCTGAAATTTACATATCTGGCGGTACCGACGAAATTTGCACGAAACAAGCAAATTTTTGGTTTCAGCCGATTTTTAATAGTTTGCACGTTCCGACTCCGTGCGAATGTTGAAGTTGAGTCGTTAACAACGGGGAGCTGGTGTCTGTTCACAACGACAGGCCGAAGCGTTACTACCCGCTAGGAGAAAACTATGGCGAAAAAAATCGTCGGGTTTGTCAAGCTGCAAGTTCCTGCTGGCAAGGCAAATCCATCCCCACCCATCGGCCCGGCTTTGGGTCAACGTGGCTTGAATATCATGGAATTCTGCAAGGCATTCAATGCGCAGACCCAAGGTATTGAACCCGGCCTGCCATTGCCAGTGGTGATCACTGCTGTTGCAGACAAGAGTTTCACCTTTGTTATCAAGTCGCCGCCTTCATCGATCCTGATCAAAAAAGCGGTCAAGATTGACAAGGGCTCGGCTAACCCTCTGAAAACCAAAGTAGGCAGGATCACTCGCGCTCAGCTCGAAGAAATTGCCAAAACCAAAATGAAAGATTTGACTGCTGCCGACATGGATGCAGCCGTCCGCACCATCGCTGGCTCTGCTCGGTCGATGGGCGTGAATGTGGAGGGTGTTTAAATGGCGCGCTTGACTAAAAAACAAAAGGCCCAGCAAGGCAAAGTGGACAGTGGCAAGCTGTACCCGATCACCGACGCTCTGGGTTTGGTAAAAGAATTCGCCAACGCCAAGTTTGATGAGTCAATTGATGTGGCAGTTCAACTCGGTATTGACGCAAAGAAGTCTGATCAAGTGGTGCGTGGTGCAGTTGTGCTGCCTAACGGCACGGGCAAAACCAAACGCGTGGCGGTTTTTGCTCAAGGTGCGAAGGCTGAAGAGGCCAGGGCAGCCGGTGCGGACATCGTTGGCATGGAAGATCTGGCCGCGATGGTGAAAGCTGGCAATATGCCCTTTGACGTAGTGAT
>CAIYNH010000653.1 GCA_903927495.1 uncultured beta proteobacterium | reverse complement strand
GGCAATGGCACTGATCAGCGGTTTGTCGCTGAGTGGGGAACCTTTGGCATGGGCATTCACGATAATGTTGATGGAACCTTGGCGGTACAGCAGCACCTCTCGCGAGCGATGCCGTGCCACTGGTTTGAAGCCCATGGTCTCCAGCACCTGGCCGAGCGCCTGCGGCTTGGCGGTCGCATATTCGATGAACTCAATGCCCTCCAAGCCCAGCGGGTTGATGCCTTCGACGATCTGTTCGCGATCAGCGCCAGCGGTTTGGGTTAATTGATTGCCTGCCGTCATGGTTTGGTCCTTCAAAGATGAATCAAACCGATTATGCCGATGCTGTCGCAGTCCCTTGTGCTGCGGCGTGTGCGCCACCCAGGAATAAGCGCTCGATATTCGGGTCCGCCAACAACTCGGAGGCTGGTTTTTGCAACACCAGTCGCCCGGACTCCAGCGCAATGGCTTCATCCGATATCTTGAGCGCACTTTTTACGTTTTGCTCAACCATCAGCACCGTGGTGCCTTGATCAGCCAGTTTGCGCAGCAACTTGAAAACATCGGCGACCACGATGGGCGACAGACCAATCGAGGGTTCGTCAATCAAAATCACCTTTGGTCGCAGTAACAAGGCACGACCAATTTCGAGCTGTTTTTGCTCGCCGCCTGACAAAGCCGAGGCCAACGAGTTGATCCGGTCTCTGACCCGAGGAAAAAACTCAAGCACTTCCGGGATGCGCTCGTGAGTAGTCTTCATACCCAGTGTGATGCCGCCTAATTCGAGATTTTCAAACACCGAAAGCTGGCCAAAAAGATTGCGCCCTTGGGGCACAAAGGCCAAGCCTTCAGCCAGCAATGATTTTTGCGTGGCTCCGCCAATTTCAACCCCATCGAGAAAAATCTTGCCCTGCCGGGGCTTGAGCAGGCCAAACAGTGTTTTCAGAACGGTGGATTTGCCAGCGCCATTAGGCCCTAACAGCAGCGTGATGGTGCCACGTTTGGCTTTAAACGACAGGTTATTGAGGATCATGAAATCCTTGTAACCTGCCACCACATCGACAAATTCAATGCAGGTATCTTTGTTAGTTGTTGTCAGCATGCTCAGCTCCCAAGGTAAGCATCAAGCACTTGCTTGTTGCCACGAATTTCAGCCGGTGTTCCAATCGCCATCACTTGGCCTTCGACCATCACCATGATCCGGTGGCACAGATCCATGACAAAGTCCATGTTGTGCTCAATCACGACAAAGGAGCTGTGCTTGCCGATCTTCGGGTTGCGATTCAGTTCCTTGAGCAGCGTGCTGATGCCTCCCACCAAGCTCGGATTGACCCCGGCGCAAGGCTCATCGAGCAACACCAGCGCTGGCTCGCTCATGAACGCCATGGCAATATCGACCAGCTTTTGCTGACCGTAGGAAAGTTCACCGGCCTTTTTGTGCGCCACATGGCGAATGCGAAATTGGTCAATCAGCGCATCTGCTTTGTCGCCCAGGCCCGAGTCACTGGGTGCAAACATGCGGCTAAACATCGAACCCTGGTGCTCTTGCGCGGCAACAATCAGGTTGTCACGCACGCTCATCTTGCCAAAAACTTGCAATGTCTGAAAAGTACGGCCAACACCGCGCCGACTCAGCTCCAGAGGCCCGCATTGCGTGACATCTTCGCCATTAAGTTCAATCTTGCCGGCATCCGGTGTGATCTGGCCCAGCATGCTGTTGAACAAGGTAGTTTTGCCCGAGCCGTTGGGGCCAATGACACCAAAGATTTCACCGGGTTGAACAGAAAAACTAACCCCACCTACAGCCTGAATGGCTCCGTAGGCTTTTTTCAGGCCGGTCACCTGCAGCAGTGGCTGACTTTCAGGCTGCTCTTTCAGATGCTTCTCGCTCATGCTTTTGCTCCTGAGATTGTAGCTACCTGTGCAGATGCAGAGCGAGCTGCAGAGTCAATTCGTGCTTGTTTTTTGGCTCTCAATCGGTCGGGAATACTAAGTAACCCGTCGGGCAGCCAGATCATCAACAACACCACCGCACTGCCAAAGACGAACAGGTACCAGGCTTGTGCAAAACGCAGCCATTCTGGCAAAACCACACCGACGGCAGCACCCAGCACAGGGCCTATAAAGTAGCCTGAACCGCCGACCACCACCATCAGGTACATCATGATGGACGCACCCACCGTAAAGGGTGCAGGCTCAATAAATTCGACCAGCGATGCAAACAGCGCCCCAGCGACCCCGGCGTAGACCGCACCTATGGCAAAGCTCAGCAGCGTATAGGTGCGAATATCAACCCCCAAGCTCTCAGCGCGAATCGGGTTGTCACGCAGGGCGGTAAACGCTTTGCCCCACGGGCTACGCAGCAATCCCCACAAGGCTGCCGCCATCAGGGTGGCCACACTCAGCGTGAAATAGTAGTACGCCAGGTTGCTGGCAAGAGAAAATCCAAATAACTCAGGGCGGGCAATGTTGTTGATGCCATACGTGCCACCTGTGAGCCATTCTTCGTTGCGCATCACCAGCCATACTGCGGTGTTGAAACCCAAGGTTGCAAAAGCGAGATAAATGGTTTGTACCCGCAGCGCCGGGAAACCCAGAACGATGCCAACAAAAAAGCAAATCGCGGCGGCGAGCGGCAATCCCAACCAGAAACTCAGGCCGGCCTTCATCACTATGGCTACTGTGTAAGCACCAATTCCAAAGAAAGCAGCGTGACCCAGTGACTTTTGTCCAGCATAACCCAGCGTCAGATTCAGACCCATGGTGGCAATGATGAAAATCAGCCAATAAGTCAGCAGGTAAATTCCGTAATTTTTAAGAAATTGGGGCGCAAGCACCATCAGCAAAGCACTGACAGCTATTGAAATAGTAGTAATTTTTTTCATGACGATGTTCAAAGAATAAGCTGATCGCTCAAACCTTACGCTCCTCTTTTTTACCCAGCAGACCCTGTGGCTTGAACAGAATGACGACCATAAAAATCACCAAAGCGACCGCATCCTTGTAAGCGGGCGAGATGTAGGCGGCAGCCAGGTTTTCACACACGCCAACAATCAAGCCGCCTAGCAATGCACCCCGTGAGTTGTTGAAGCCGCCAATGATGGCTGCAAAAAATGCCTTGTTGCCCAAGCTCTCACCCATATCAAATTTAGCCAGATAGGTTGGCGTGACAAGCAATGCCGCTGCCACCGCCAGCACTGCGTTGATGGCAAAGGCGTAAAAAATCATGCGTGGTACGTTGATTCCAAGTACCGACGCGCTTTCAGTGTTCTGTGCCACGGCCTGCATGGCCCGGCCTGTCACGGTCTTGGTCATGAAAGCCTGCGTGGCGAACACCAAAGCCAGTGCCAGCACAAATGTGCCGATATCAGCCAGCGTGATGGTGACGCCGGCAATGTTGTAGAGCGTGTCCGAAAACATACTCGGGAAGGGGTGGGCCTCGGCGCTGTAGCCGGCCCGGATGACGCTGCGCATCGAGATGGACAGACCGATGGTCGCCACCACGATGGGCATCATGCCGAACTTGAACAGCG
>CAIYNH010000652.1 GCA_903927495.1 uncultured beta proteobacterium | reverse complement strand
ATTTACCGTTGCGGCAATGAGTACACCAACACGGTACCCGATAGTAAGCGTGGCTGCAAACTTGTCGAAGGTGGCAATGTCACCGTGGTGCAGGGTGCTCGCGTCAAAACGGTCCCAGCAAAAAGTTCTGCGAACATGGCAGATGCACCCGCCAGTGCAGTCCGGGTTGACGCTCAGGATCAGAAGTCACGCGACTCGGATGCCAGACTGATTTTGCAATCTGAGTTGAAAAAAGCCGAGGCACGCCAACAGGAGTTGACGCGAGAGTACAACAATGGCGAACCAGAGAAGCGTGCTGATGAATCTCGCAACCATCAAAAGTACCTTGACCGGGTGGCTGAAATTAAAGCCAATCTCGCTCGCAATGAAAGTGACATGGCCGGTATTCGTCGTGAGTTAGGGCGCTTATCAGTTGTCGCGACCGGCAAATGAGTGCGTACTCCATTTCTACATCATCCCTGTGTGCCCTTTACCCGTAGCTTCATCGCTAAATAGCCAGCGTTTTCAGGCTTTTGACCTACTGGCAACGCTGGTCGCAGTTGTGCAGAGCAATGGTGACGTATTGTTCGCCAATGCAGCACTGGAAGATGCTTTGGGAATTTCCCGTCGCTCCATAGTGGGTTCCCATTTTTCTCATAGTTTCACAAAACCCGACCTGCTGCAGAGTGCGCTTAAAGGACTCGGTCGCGATCAATTGGCTGCCGTACGCTACGATGCCTGGTTGCTGCGTTTTGGTCGTGAAACGTTGCCGGTGCACGTTTCTGTGATCCTCAGTGATACCTTGGACGAAATCATTATTGAGTTGGTCCCGTTGGAGCAGCAGACCCGGCAAGACCGGGAAGAGCGCCTGGCGGAGCAGGCAAAAGCCAACAAAGAGCTGGTTCGCAACCTGGCGCATGAAATAAAAAACCCGCTGGGTGGCATACGTGGAGCGGCGCAGCTACTGGAGCTTGAAATGGATTCACCGGAGTTGACCGAGTACACCCAGGTCATCATCCATGAGGCCGACAGATTGCAGTCGCTGGTCGATCGCTTGTTGGCACCGCACCGACATCCGCACTTGGTTGGCGATGTGAATATTCACGAGGTTTTCGAGCGGATTCGTGCATTGATTTTGGCCGAGTTTCCAAAAGGCTTGAATGTGGTGCGCGACTACGACACTTCTATACCGGAATTTCGAGGTGACCGCGAGCAACTGATTCAGACCGTGCTTAACATCGCGCATAACGCTTGCCATGCCCTGGCAGAAAGAATGCTGCAAGGCGATGCTTGCATGACTTTTCGCACCCGGGTGGTCAGACAAACTACTTTTGGCAAACAGCGTTATAGGTTGGCATTGGAATTGCATGTGATTGATAACGGGCCTGGCGTGCCTGACGCGATCAAGGACCGCATTTTTTATCCTCTGGTTTCAGGGCGAGAAGGTGGGTCGGGGTTGGGGCTGACACTGGCGCAAACCTTTGTCCAACAGCACCACGGATTGATCGAGTGTGACAGCGTGCCAGGATGCACTGATTTCAAAATATTGATTCCTCTGCCTTGATAGCATGGCCGTTTTCCTGGATCACAGGGGCGTAGCTGTTTGGCGAAGAATCGGTTTAACCAAAGGTGACAAAACGCATGAAGCCCATTTGGATCGTAGACGATGACCAGTCCATACGCTTCGTATTGGAAAAGGCCCTGCTGCGCGAGAACTTGTTAACACGCAGCTTTACTAACCCGCGTGATGTGTTGCTGGCATTGGCTGCAGATGATGACAAAGGCCCCCAGGTGCTGGTCAGTGACATTCGTATGCCCGGTGGTTCGGGACTTGACTTGCTGGAAAAAGTTAAGATCAAATACCCGGGACTACCAGTGATCATCATGACTGCGTACTCTGATTTGGATAGCGCTGTGTCGGCTTTTCAAGGTGGTGCTTTTGAGTACCTGCCCAAGCCTTTTGATGTGCCCAAGGCCGTAGAGCTGATCCGGCGCGCGGTCGAAGAGAGTCAGCGCGAGGAATACGCCGAAGAAAGTATGGCAGATGCACCTGAGATGCTGGGTCAGGCTCCAGCCATGCAGGACGTGTTCAGGGCCATTGGCCGATTGAGCCAAAGCAACGTCACGGTCATGATCACCGGTGAATCTGGTTCCGGCAAAGAACTCGTGGCGCGTGCCCTGCACAAGCATTCACCGCGCGCCAATGGGCCCTTCATTGCTATTAATACCGCAGCAATTCCGAAAGATTTGCTGGAGTCAGAATTGTTTGGTCATGAGCGCGGGGCGTTTACCGGCGCACAGACCATGCGTCGCGGTCGTTTTGAACAAGCGGATGGTGGCACGTTGTTTCTTGACGAAATTGGTGATATGCCTTTTGATTTGCAGACGCGGCTTTTACGGGTGCTCTCGGATGGTCATTTTTATCGGGTCGGTGGGCACGGCTCGGTGAAGACAAATGTTCGTGTGATTGCGGCAACCCATCAAAATCTGGAGCAACGTGTCAAAGACGGTGGTTTTCGTGAGGATTTGTTTCATCGGCTTAACGTTATCCGCTTGCGTCTACCGGCTTTGCGCGAGCGCCGGGAAGACATTCCAACGCTAACGCGACATTTTTTGCAGCAAAGCGCCGCTCAGTTGGGTGTGGAGCCAAAGCGTATTTCTGACGCGGCGCTGGTTTGGTTGGGTCATTTTGGTTTTCCTGGCAATGTAAGACAGTTGGAAAACATCTGCCATTGGCTGACGGTTATGGCACCTGCACAGGTGATAGAGCCCAAAGACCTACCACCAGAGGTGGGGGTCATGGCCGCTGCACCACCAGGAATCACCGTGCCCGAGTTGATGGTGCGAACTGACCCCGGTGAACTGTACACAAAGTCACCGGAGTTGCTGGTTGCTGCTAGTCAGGAACCAAGCTCATTGGTGGAGCAACCGTTGGTGCTTGCCAATGCCACTTTGCCATACGTCAAGGCAGAGAACTGGGAGTCGGGCTTGGAGGTTGAAGCGAGCGCGTTGCTGGAAACTGACAGAACTGATGTTTGGGATGAACTCACCCGCCGGTTTGAGTCGCGGCTGATTTTGGCTGCGCTGGCCGTCACCCGTGGCCGACGCATTGAGGCGGCACAAAAACTCGGCATTGGTCGCAACACCATTACTCGCAAAATTCAGGAACTTGGTCTGGAGGATAAGTAGAAACCGAGTCCGATGTAGATGCATTTGTCACCAAACTCAGGACAGAGTTGATATCCACCGTGCGAACAGGTCAAAAATACGGTTGCGATAGTCCGTTGGCATTGACACCAATTCCTACAGATACCATAATTTTGTTGAAATTTTCAACAAACAAGGACTAGACATGCCTACCGTCAATTTCAGCGTCCCTGAAAACATCAAAAATGCCTTCAACATCACCTTTGAAGGCCAAAACAAAAGTGCCGTCATTGCAGATTTGATGCGCGAAGCCGTAGAGCGTGCACAAAGCCAACAACGTAGCCAAGACGCTTATCGGCGCATCCTGGCGCGTAGGTTAAATGCCCCGAGCATCACCGAAGAACAATGTCGCGCGGCACGCGAAGATGGCCGTCCGTGATTGCTGTGGTGGATCCCAGCGTTGCTGTCAAATGGTTTTTACACGGCAACCCGGATGAACAGCATACAGACCTGGCACTGCGCGTTTTGGAGCAATCAGTGCTCGGATTTCTTCCCTTGGTGCAGCCGGGCCACTTTGTAGCGGAGGTGGCCGCCGTGTTGGCACGACTCAAACCTGCGCAAGCACAGGACGACTTGATCGATTTGCTGGACATCCGATACGGCACGCTGACCAGTCAAGAAACCTATATTACGGCGATGGACTTGGCCCTGCGCTACCAGCATCACCTGTTTGACACGCTCTACCACGCTGTGGCGCTGCATACACCCGGCGCGGTGCTGATCACATCCGATGAGCGCTACTACAACAAAGCCCGACTTGAAGGTCAAATTTGCTTGCTGGCAGATTTCACATTTCCATGATCATGTGATGTCCATCTTTGGGTGGGCCTGTAATTCCATTTCCATTTCAATCCGACACTTTGTTGCTTCGACTTGCCGTGCGTCAGCACTGTCTGCGGCCTCCCTTCTAGTGTCGTATCGATCTGTCAACGGAATAATGCCAATTAGCTACATATTCGATAGCTTCTATCGCACGTCCAATAAGCGCTAGAGCCCTATTTCTTATATAGCCTCCAGGTGGTGGACTGGAGCTTGAGGGACAACATCTAGACAAACGCGGTGACGGATGCGCTGCGTATGGCATAGTTTCGATGTCGCCCTGATGGCCAGAGCTTGGCCTGAACTTTCAATAAGACAGGGGCAGCCAGTATTGCAGCCGTGTGTTTCAGAACGAACTCAAAAACTATGAGATGAAATCAGCCATGAGCCGCAAAGTCAATTGCTGGGATAACGTACCCACCGAGCGCTTGTGGGGTCGACGCAAGGTTGGCAGGTTGTGCAGCAGAAGATTTGCCACTCGACGCGACGCGATGTGAATTCATCGATTGGTTAAAGTTCTAAAGCAAGAGAGATTGCACCCAACGCTGGACTGTGTCAGCCCAATGACGTTTGGTCATCGCTGGAAAGCGGCCCAACAGCGAGACAGGATGTCCGCATAATCGGTGGCTTATGGAGTCCGGAAAATTGGGGCAATATCAGGTTCAGGTCGAACACACAAGTCCATTTTCATATCAATCCCACACTTTGATGCTTCGCATTGCCGTGCGTCAGCACTGTCTGCGGCTTCGCGCCTAGTGTCGTATCGATCTGGAAATTGAATAAGTAGCTCTATGGCTTATTCAGCAAACGTAATACGCTACTCACAACATAGCAAATTTACAATCCGGTAAGTTCTACAACAACTGGGGTGTGGTCACTGGGGCGTTCATTTTTGCGAGGTGTTTTGTCGATCCAGCAGCGCGTGACCAGGGGCTTGAGTGCGTGGCTGATCAGGATATGGTCGATGCGCATGCCCCGATTACGTTTAAAACCGAAGTCACGGTAATCCCACCATGAGTAACTTTTCGGGGCCTGATCAAACAGCCGAAAGGCATCGTACAGACCCAACCCAATCATAGCGTTGAGATGGTAGCGTTCTTCGTTGGTGCAATGAATCTGGTCACGCATACCAACCGGGTCCCATACATCTGCATCATCAAAGGTGATGTTGTAGTCGCCCATGATCACCAGTTTTGGGTTGCTAATTAGCTCATTGCGCAACCAATCACGCAAGCCCTTAAGCCAGGCCATTTTGTACTCGAATTTGTCACTGCCCGGCTCTTGGCCGTTCGGGAAATAGCCGCCAATGACACGTATGCCGTTTACATCAGCACTGATTACACGCGCCATCTCGTCGGTAAAACCTGGAATGTTTCTGATGATCTGGCTGGCCTGGGTGCGCGACAAGAGCGCCACACCGTTGTAGGTCTTTTGACCAAAGCATTCGGACTGATACCCCGCATGGCGGAACGCCTCATGCGGAAACTTCTCGTCCGTCATTTTCAGTTCTTGCAGCACTAGCAGCTCTACCGGGTTGGCTGCCAACCAGTCGAGTACCTGCGGCAGACGAACTGTGAGGGAGTTGACGTTCCAGGTGGCAAGTTTCATCACTCAGGATGACCTTTCCATGAGTAATTTTTCCAAGTACTGTCGTCCGCCTGGATTGGTCATAAAAATCAGCGCAGCGCCGGCTTTGATCTGTTGATCATCCGGGGGGTTGAAAACCCACCGGTCATTTTCACGAATGGCCATCAGGATGTATTGACGTGATCTGGGCACCAGATCGGCCAGCGGCGCAGTGGGAAATTGATTCGGCACGACGACCTCCTCGACCCGTAAACCGTCATCAGTTCGCAGCATCTGGTCAATAAAATTGACTGCATGCGGGCGCGTCATGGCTGAGGCGATGCGCATGCCTCCTGTGAAGTCGGGCGAGACAACCTCATCAGCGCCGGCGCGACGTGCCTTGTCAGAATTGCGAACATCGTGCACACGAGCCACCACGCGGGCT
>CAIYNH010000651.1 GCA_903927495.1 uncultured beta proteobacterium | reverse complement strand
TACATCGCTTGTACGGGGTTTGACTTCTCGATCCCCGGCTTAACATGGGAACAGAACGTTCCTTTTGGGAGAAGCTTCGGGGTGCTTTATCTTAGTCAGGCTGACGGCTCATACAAGAGCAAAAGGATTGAAGAGGCCAACCCAATGTATGGGCACAAAGCGGTAGCCGTAGACATTGATGGCGATGGCAACATTGATATTATTACTACCGACTTCGTCGATCCCAATCAACCACTTGGATGTGGAGCGCCATATGTTTTACGTGGGCATGGTGACGGAACATTCACTCGCGACTACAGTTTCATTGATGTCAATTTCGTTAGGAGTTGGGGCGCATCGTGCGGCTTCTTTGATGTCGATATCATCCCAATTGACGGTCGCTACGACATCATGATTGGTGGACTGGTCAATGATCGCACCGGCCAAGGATTGTGGAGCGTACTTTGGATGAAGGGGAAGCCCGGGGGATTTGACCCGACGACTGCAATTACTATGCAGATGCCCATGGATTCACTCTCAAATTCACAATTCCAGTTCCCACTTGACATCATCTACGATGCCCAAACAAGTGCCATCTACATGAAAACAACTGCCTCCGTTAACTATGGAGATGACTGGGCAATTGTAAAGTTCGATCAGAACGGCTCTCTCATTGGTGTGATAGACAATTGGCTACGGAACTGGCTACCGCGGTCGCCACAGTTCAAACCCTCTTATTCCAATCCTGGATATTTGGAAGCTTATAGCGGTGAATGTGATGTAGATGTCACTCTAGGCGATTGCGGTCGAAAGATAAAGATGAATTGACTAGTGATGCATGAGTGACTGGTCTTGGGCGTGTGAACAGCCGGCCAGCGTAGTGATGATCGAGAGGTCATTACAGTCATCTTGACTCGGTCAAAGCAATTGAGTAGCTGAACGTCGGGTTTGGAGAAAGCATTTCGGCAAGCTGGCCGACTGCATAGTGTCTGTGGCCGCTCGTGGCATTCGCCCAACCACCGTCAGCACCACCCAGATAGGCGCCATTGCGTAAGGCAATTCGAGAACTAACCAAGTTACGATTGTCGCAATGAACCGCTCGGACCTCGTAGACGAATTGGCTGAACACTTTCAGCACCTCACCAAGAACGACATAGAGTTGGCGGTCAATACCATTCTTGACGCCATGCAAGACGCCTTGGCAGCCGGTCATCGAATCGAAATCCGTGGCTTTGGCTGCTTTACCGTCGCACATCGACCAGCCCGTATCGGCCGTAATCCACGCAATGGAGAAAGCGTCGCGATCCCGCCGACGCGATCCATCCGCTTCAAACCCGGCAAAGCGCTGCGTGAGGCTGTTGACAAACAAACCACAACAATCAAACTTTAGCTAAAATAGCCAAACAACAACCCACGGAGTCTTGCGATGCAAGTTACAGCTACCCAAGCCAAGAACCGGTTCGGGGCTATCTGCGCCCAGGCTAAAACAAAACCGGTTTTTGTTGAAAAAGATGGACGCATCGACACAGTGATTGTGTCGGCCGAGCAGTTCGAGGCATTGCAGACTGCTGCGCAGAGCAAGACCCTGGTTCAGCGTAAAGCCCAGTTTGAAAAAACACATCGAGTCTGGATTGCAGAGCAAAACGCCCGTTTCCAAGCCCATGGTCTGTGGTGCGACGATCTGCGGGTTTGGTAGGGCAGCATGCAATTCGATGTTTACGACAATCCGAGCCCACGCATGCGAGAGCAATACCCGTTTGTGGTCGACATTCAAAGCAATCTGCTCAGTAGCCTGGCAACGCGCATGGTGGTGCCGCTCGCAGTAACTTCTCTGGCCGCCAAAGAATTACCGCAGCGCCTCTGCCCTGTGTTCACCGTGCGTCGCAAGAACCTGATGCTGGTGCCCTTTGAAGCTGCACCGCTTGACAAGCGCCTGCTCAAAACCGAAATCACATCCATCCGGGATCGCGCCAGCGACATCATCGCAGCCATGGACGCTGTGATGAGTGGCATTTGACCAAAGATCAGACAGTCCTGAATCAACCCTTTAGCAATAAGTCCTGCCACTCACCACCCTGGCCGCCCCCTGCCCCCGTGCAAAGTGCATCGCCACCGTGGCCACCCGCTGATTGAACAGCGCCTTGTTGGCGCCAGCAAGGCCCGGATCAGACCACTCAACCCGCGCCATCATCTGTAGAGTGGCCAAGGCACCCTGAGCAATCTCCTGCACATAAGGGCTCGCCACATCCGTCTCGATGCCGCTGGCGTTGAAACTCGGCGCCAATGCCATGTCCACCTCGATGCTGTCGCCCCGCCCTCGCAGCGGATGCACATCCAGCGTCAGCTTGTCTTGGGTGAATGAAAAGTCAGCCCCACTTCCCTGGCGCACCAGTTGCAAGCCGCGCTGGGTATCCACCAAAAGGTATTCCAGCCCATTGACCGCCACAGCCATCAGCTTCACCGCCTGAGTCTGACTGGGCAAGTCCAGATCAAACCGGATATCCACCCCATTGGCTTCAGCCGGGTCCAGCGTGCGAACCCAGCAAAGCGTCTTGCGACAAAACTCAATGGCAGCCTGCCGGATGTGCAAGTCCAGTGTCGGGTTCGGACACCCCTGAACACTGGGCAGCACCCAGGAGTAGAAGTCAGACCAGATCATGGCTCTTCATACTGGCGCTGCAAGATATAACGCAGCTGTTCACGAATCTTGGTGTCGGTCATGCTGTCCAGCGATGACCTAGCCAAACCCCGCTGGTGCGCCAGTTCCCGCAAAGCATCACCACTGAGCCGGTTCGGAAAATCCCGATCCGTTGCCCGCACCGGAACTGTTTCCGGCACAGATTCCAGAACCACAGCAGTTTCCCCCTGCGGCTCCAGCATCAGTTGCCCCAGCCCCGGCTTCTTCAACTGAAGAATCTGGCGCTTGCCCATGCTCAAACGGCGTCAATGTTCAAAGGCGGTGGTGCCACCATCAGCGTCACCCGAAT
>CAIYNH010000650.1 GCA_903927495.1 uncultured beta proteobacterium | reverse complement strand
GTCCTGATTGGCAACGTCAAGATAACCATAGGTATTTTTGAAGATTTCGCGGTTCACAAAATATTCAGATGCTTTTGCAGAAGTGTCTGAGTTGCTGCTGTATTGCATGCCGACGGTGTAACCAGCCACTGGAGCGGAAACGCCAACGGTCGTGCCCTTGGCATTCTTACCACCATTACCATAACCAGCCATGACCTTGGCCTTGCCGAAGTCGTAGCTGGCAGCCACTGCGCTGAAAGCGTCGCCGCCATTAGTGCGGGTGCCTTCACTTGCAACCGAAGCCGAGAAGGCTCCAACCGCGTAGGTCAGGGCAATCGAGCTGACTGCTGGGGTGGTGGCCACGGTGTCTTCAGGCACATAACCAATTTGTGCAGTGAACCCGCTCATGGTTGGGGAAAGGTACTGCAGTGAACGTGATTGACGGCCCGTGACATAAGCAGCGCCAGAATTGCATTGAGCGCAGGCGGCGTTGGCGGCACCATTGAGGTCATAGCCAGCCAAGACTTGGAAAGGCACTGAGTCTTGACGACCCAAGCGAACTTCACCAAAACTGCCCGACAAACCAGCCCAGGCCTGACGAGCAAAGAAATTACCATTGCCATTCACGGAGCCGTTGCTATCAATGCCACCAGACTCAAGTTTGAAATTAGCCTTGACGCCTGAGCCGACATCATTGCTACCCTTAAGGCCAATTTTGGTAGTGGAATTGCCTTGCGAGCTGCCAGAGTCACCACCTGAGTGGAACGTGGCAGCAGTGTCGCCAACCATTTCATTCTTGCCATAGCTCATGTCGATCAAGCCATATACAGTCACTTGTGCTTGGGCGGCACCCATTACTGCGAGGAGGGCGGCGGCGGGGATCAGTTTTTTCATCATCATCATTTTCTTTCAAAGTAAAAGTTAGTACTTGGCATGTTTACATGCTCGTCACCTCGAATCCATCGGCCAGAGCCAAGGAACCCAGTGCAGGCATTGCTTGCAAACATACCAAAAAAGTACGCAATAAACATGCCAAACACTATCAATTTTATTAAAAAACCACCAAATCCGAAGACTTGGTGGTTTTGGGATTTATAACCGTCTACTGACTTGCGTCAGCATTTGATTAGAAATTGATTTGTGTACCAACCAACATGGTGCGTTGCTCAGACAACTGAGTTGCCGTAGCGTTGTCCATGCTTTCCTTCACAAAACGTGTGTACAGGGAAGTGCGCTTGCTCAGCTCATACTTCAGACCCAAACCAAGAATAGACTTGTCTTGAGCAAAAGTTGAGGGGGTGGTCAGGCGCGCATAGTTGCCAAGGAAAGCTAGAGCTGGTGTGAATTTGTAGGTGCCAGCGATGTTGGAACCAGTAAAGTTATGTACTGAGCCATTAGCAAGCGCGACACCACTCCAATTTGTCGTAGTAGCATTGATGACAGTCATATCTTCAGTATGGTAGCCAACAATGATCTTGGCATCACCCAACACATACGAAGCGAACAAGGTGGTCAGACTGTTAACACCAGATTGACTGTAGAACGTTGCACCAGCGCTGATAGGGCCATCAGCGTAGAACAGACCCAAGTCAGACTTGGCAACACCGACGGCAGCAGCAGATGGCACACCCAATTCAGCCAAAGCGTAACCTAATTGAACGCTGAAGCCGGACATCGAAGGGGATGCATAGACAACGGAATTGCTTTCACGAACGTGACCGGTGCCCAACACGCCAATGCCAAAAGTCGTGGCCGCGCATGCCGCTGCAGCAGTTTGACAAGTTGTACTGAAACCGCCACCAATTTTGGTGCTGAACGGTTGACGGCTAGCCTGAGTTGTCAGGGTAGGTGTATTGGCACCACCGAGCTTGATGGAGCCAAAGCTACCTGAAAAACCGGCATACAGTTCACCGCCAGCGGTGCCCAACAAATTACCAGCAGCGTTGCCAGTTACATAGGGAACGTTACCAGTGAGGGCGGTTTTTGTGGGTACAGTTGCCGGAGCTACAGGTGCAGTTACTGCAACAGCTGATGTTGCACCTGCACCTGTCGTTGCACCAGCAAAGAAGTCGTTTTCCATCAGGAACATGGCCTTCAGACCGCCGCCCAGGTCTTCAGTACCAGTGAACGTGATTTGTGAGGTGCCTTGAGCGTTGTTACGCTCGCTGGTGTTGGAGAAGCTTGCGCCACTACCGTAAGTTACGGATGTGTTGGCAATAGAAGGATCAAATGTACCGAAGATGGTCACGGTAGATTGGGCGAACACGCTGGTAGCGGCAACAGCAGCCAAAGCAATGAGGGTTTTTTTCATATCAGATTTCTCCAAGGTTAAACAAAGGGCTCCGGACTGAGGGGTCTCAGAACCCCGGGCCAACCTCCTGTTTCAGGAAGTTGAACGTATTGAAACAGATGCAAGTGCCCTTGACAGCAAAACCCATTCAATTGTTTGCAAACCTGCTGTTTCCGTTGTGGCTTTGCAACAGGTTGGCTGGTAACGGTGTTTGCCGCCGGGTAGAAATGTGGCTGCACGCCCGGCTGGGTAATGCCTTCAGTTTCCTTGCGATGATTGGTTTTATATTGGGAGCGGGCACCACTACCACGGAAAAGTTGATGGAATGCTATGACTAGAATAGTGCTTTATGCTTTACCAGTAAGCAATTAGAGGCGATATGGCTCTGAGATTAGCACGTAACATGGGGTGGTCAATGGGCCGCAGAATTGGGGTCAAAACCGGCTTTTCTTAACAGCTTACTGTGAATTGCTTTTTTTGCGTTGTGCTTTTTTAGGCACTAGCCCCCACTCTCTCCCAACAGTTCAACCCAACAGG
>CAIYNH010000649.1 GCA_903927495.1 uncultured beta proteobacterium | reverse complement strand
CAAAGAACGTCCAGACGCAATTTTGCCGACCATGGGCGGACAGACCGCGTTGAATTGTGCGCTGGATTTATGGCACAACGGCGTGCTCGATAAATACACCGGTGCTGCTACCGGCAAGCCGGTGGAACTGATCGGTGCCACGCCAGAGGCTATTGACAAGGCTGAAGACCGCCTTAAATTCAAAGATGCCATGACCAAAATTGGTCTGGGGTCAGCCTGCTCCGGCATAGCCCACAGCATGGAAGAAGCTTGGGCAGTGCAAAAAACCGTCGGTTTCCCCACCGTCATTCGGCCCAGTTTCACACTCGGCGGGACTGGCGGCGGGATTGCTTACAACCCCGAAGAATTCGTGGTTATTTGTAAGCGTGGTCTGGAGGCATCACCGACCAATGAGTTGCTTATTGAGGAATCTTTGCTAGGCTGGAAAGAGTATGAGATGGAAGTCGTGCGCGACAAGGCGGACAACTGCATCATTATCTGTTCCATCGAAAACCTCGATCCGATGGGCGTGCACACTGGTGATTCGATCACAGTAGCGCCAGCCCAAACCCTGACCGACAAAGAGTATCAGATTTTGCGCAACGCATCATTGGCAGTGCTGCGCGAAATTGGTGTCGACACTGGTGGCTCGAACGTGCAGTTTGCCATCAATCCGGATGATGGCCGCATGGTCGTGATCGAAATGAACCCACGCGTCAGTCGCTCTAGCGCCCTAGCCTCCAAGGCCACTGGTTTTCCAATTGCCAAGGTTGCAGCTAAATTGGCAATTGGCTACACCCTCGATGAGTTGCGCAACGAGATTACTGGCGGGGCAACACCGGCCAGTTTTGAGCCCAGCATCGACTACGTGGTAACCAAAATACCGCGCTTTGCCTTCGAGAAATTCCCTGCTGCCGATAGCCGCCTGACCACCCAGATGAAGTCAGTGGGTGAAGTGATGGCGATGGGCCGCACCTTTCAGGAGTCGTTCCAGAAGGCTTTACGTGGTCTGGAGGTTGGTGTCGACGGCATGAATGAGAAAACTCAGGATCGTGAGCTTCTGGAGAAAGAACTGGGCGAGCCCGGTCCGGATCGAATCTGGTACGTGGGCGATGCCTTTGCCGCCGGTTGGAGCGTGGAAGAAGTTTTTGCGATCACCAAGATTGACCGTTGGTTTTTGGTACAAATTGAGCAGATTGTTCAAATTGAGCTCGAGATTGAACGCCTGCCGCAGCCGGTCATCGGCACGGCACTGGATGCCATCGATGTGGCTACCTTGCGTGCTTTGAAACAAAAAGGCTTCTCCGACCGTCGCTTGGCAAAGCAGTTCAAAACTACCGACACCGCTGTGCGCGCACGTCGACATGCATTGGGCGTGCGACCGGTTTACAAACGGGTCGATACCTGCGCGGCAGAGTTTGCTACCAATACAGCTTACCTGTATTCCACCTACGAGTCACAGAATTCCGAGTGCGAAGCTGCACCGACCAATCGAAAAAAAATTATGGTGCTTGGCGGTGGCCCGAATCGGATTGGCCAGGGCATTGAGTTTGACTATTGCTGTGTACATGCGTCTTTGGCCATGCGCGAAGACGGTTTTGAGACCATCATGGTCAACTGTAACCCCGAGACCGTTTCAACCGACTATGACACCTCCGATCGCCTGTATTTCGAGCCAGTCACGCTCGAAGACGTGCTGGAGATAGTTGACAAAGAGAAGCCTTACGGTGTCATCGTCCAATACGGCGGTCAAACACCCTTGAAACTGGCGCTGGATCTGGAAGCAAATGGGGTGCCGATCATAGGCACCAGCCCTGACATGATCGATGCCGCCGAAGACCGTGAACGTTTTCAAAAGCTGCTGCATGAGCTGAAGCTGCGCCAGCCGCCGAATGCCACTGCCCGCACTGAGCCAGAAGCGCTAGAAAAGGCTGCTGCCCTGGGATACCCGCTGGTGGTACGGCCCAGCTATGTGCTGGGTGGTCGCGCCATGGAAATCGTGCATGAGCAACGTGACTTAGAGCGTTACATGCGCGAAGCTGTCAAAGTCAGTCACGACTCGCCGGTGCTGCTGGACCGCTTTTTGAACGATGCCATTGAGTGTGATGTGGACTGTGTGCGCGATGTTCTGGGTCAAACTTACATCGGCGGTGTCATGGAACATATTGAGCAGGCGGGTGTCCATAGCGGCGATTCGGCCTGCTCATTGCCACCTTACAGCCTGGGTGCCGAGACAGTGATCGAGATCAAACGACAGACCGCTGCGATGGCACATGCCTTGAACGTGGTCGGCTTGATGAACGTGCAATTTGCCATTCAGCATCTTGAAGGGCATGATGTGATTTTTGTGCTGGAGGTCAATCCGCGCGCATCGCGCACTGTCCCTTTTGTATCCAAAGCCACCGGTGTGCAGTTGGCTAAAGTGGCCGCCCGCTGCATGGTGGGTCAGTCTCTGGCCTCGCAAGGGATCACGCGCGAAGTTAATCCGCCGTATTTCAGTGTCAAGGAGGCCGTTTTCCCATTTGTCAAGTTTCCGGGTGTGGACACCATTTTGGGCCCTGAGATGAAGTCTACTGGCGAAGTGATGGGCGTTGGCAAAACCTTTGGCGAAGCGTTCGTCAAGTCGCAATTGGGTGCTGGCTGCAAATTGCCGCGCCCATTTACGCCCACCGGTGAGCGCTCAGGGAAAGTTTTTATTTCCGTTAAACAAAGCGACAAACCCCGTGCGGTGCAAGTAGCACGGGCATTAGTAGCTATGGAATTTGTAGTGGTTGCCTCCAAAGGTACAGCCGCTTTCATCAAAGCTGCGGGAGTGCCTTGCGGTGTGGTCAACAAGGTTACCGAGGGCCGCCCACATATCGTTGACATGCTTAAAAACAACGACATTGTGCTGGTCATCAACACCGTAGAGGAGCGCCGCAACGCCATTGCCGACTCGCGCCAGATACGCACTTCGGCCTTGTTGGCGCGAGTGACCACGTTCACTACCATTGCTGGTGCCGAAGCGGCAGTAGAGGGTATGCGTTACATGGATCAGTTGCAGGTGATTTCAGTGCAGGAGATGCATGCACAGTTACAAGCTGATTTGCAAGCAGGGTAAACCAGTCATTTTTATGGCCGTATTCGCGGCATAATTCAGGCATCACCGCCGAACCGTAACGTTCGGCGGTTTCATTTTGTGTCAATAAATTTCTCGGAGCTGTACGTGGCGACTCTTCCTATTACCAAGCGTGGCGCAGACAAACTCAAAGCTGAATTGCATCAACTCAAGGCCTTTGAGCGTCCAGCAGTCATCATGGCAATCGCTGAGGCACGCGCCCAGGGTGACTTGAGCGAAAACGCCGAATACGATGCTGCCAAAGACAAGCAGGGCTTTGTTGAAGGTCGCATTCAGGAAATTGAAGGCAAGCTTTCTGCTGCCCAGATCATTGACCCAACTGAATTGCATGCCGGTGGTCGCGTGGTTTTTGGTGCTACGGTTGAACTTGAAGACGAGGTCTCAGCGCAAAAAGTGACCTATCAGATCGTCGGTGAAGATGAGGCTGACATCAAGTTGGGCTTGGTTAACATCAACAGTCCAATAGCGCGCGCGTTGATCGGCAAGGAAGAGGGCGACACCGCTGAAGTGCAGGCACCGGGTGGCTTGCGACGCTATGAGGTGGTGACAGTCAGCTACCGTTGAATGCCGACGCGAATCTTTCAGATTGCTCCCTGGCTTGCAGCACTTTGGTGGGGGAGTTTGACCACCTTGGGTGTGCTGGTAGTGCCAATGTTGTTTGCGCACTTGCCCACCCCCGCCATGGCTGGTGGCATGGCTGCCAAATTGTTTTCTGCGCAGACTTGGGTGAGCACCTTGTGCGCTCTTATGCTCTTGATAATATACAGATCAAATCGACCGCTAGCACATAGTGGGCATGCACATTCAGCTAGTGTTTTTATAGTATTTGGGATGTTGTTGGCACTACTTTCGGAGTTTGCCATTGCACCCAAAATCGTGAGTCGAGAGAATTTGCGACTCTGGCACAGTTTGGGCAGCGTGATGTTTGCGCTGCAGTGGGTCTGTGCCGCTTTGACCTTTTGGAAGATCCCTAATGTCCAGTCTGATTTGATGAATTGAGTTGCAAGCGACGCGAAGTGCCTGATATTTATCCTTGGCTGCGTTTTTTAATACTGATTTGTTTTGGTTTCGAGCGTTTGACTTGCCCACCTGATGTAAGTCGCTGGTTGCCTAAAACGCGCAAGGTTTTTACTTCTGGTCGTTGACCGCCGCGGCTGCTGTATTTCAGCACCTTGACATCCTTGGGCCCGGGCATGCGATCTTCATCGGCCGTTTTTTCTCGCTCAGGCAAAGGCCGCCAGAGCACCAGCAACTTGCCAATGTGCTGGATGGGGGCCGCATTGAGTTCATCGGCCAGGGTTTGAAACATGGTTTCGCGGGCGCTTCGATCATCCGAGAAGACCCGCACTTTGATCAGACCGTGGGCGTTCAAAGCGGCATCGGCTTCTTTTTTGACAGCGGCGCTCAGGCCGTCGCCACCGACCATAACCACTGGGTCGAGGTGGTGAGCGTCGGCGCGGTGCGCTTTGCGCTGGGCAGGGGTAAGTTGTATTTGAGACATGACAGTATTATCGGTGAGAACAATTAACATGAAATCCGTTGTTAAAAGCAGCAAAGTCAATCGGGCGTGGCTCAATGATCACGTCAATGATACCTACGTCAAATTGGCGCAAAAAGATGGCTATCGGGCCCGCGCTGCCTATAAATTGCAGGAGATTGATGAAACCCTGCACTTGATCAAGCCGGGCCAGTTGGTGGTTGATCTGGGTTCAACTCCAGGTGCCTGGAGTCAGTATGTTCGGCGCAAGTTGTCACCCAAGTCGGCCACTGGCGGTGGTGCTGGTGTGGGTGAGCTTAATGGCTGCATCATCGCATTGGACATGTTGCCAATGGCACCTATTGAAGGCGTGATTTTTATTCAGGGCGACATTCGAGAAGCGTCGGTGCTGCTGCAGTTGGAAACCCAAATCCAGGGGCGGCAGGTCGACGTGGTGGTGTCGGATATGGCTCCAAATTTATCGGGCATCAGCTCGGCAGATGCGGCCAGGATCGAACATCTGATTGAATTGGCTCTAGAGTTTGCCCAAGAGCACCTGAAACCGCAAGGTGCGCTGGTTGCCAAGGTCTTTCATGGTGCCAGCTACGACAACTTGTACAAACGTTTCAAAGAAACTTTTGTTAGTGTCAAACGGATCAAACCCAAAGCCTCCCGCGACAAGTCTGCTGAGACATTTTTGATTGGATTGATCCTGAAAAAACCATGATTTCCTTGCGATTGCTGAGGCTGATGAGGTTTGATTCCTATTAGGCGATCCATGAAAAGCCTAGAATCCAGCATTTGGTGTGTTGAATCAATTATTGCGTGTCAATTGGAGTTTCGCTTGAACAATCCATGGTTTTCAAAAATTGCAGTTTGGTTGGTGATTGCCATGGTGCTTTTCACCGTCTTCAAGCAGTTTGACTCCCGTCCGGCCACCGGTGCGGGTTACTTGGGTTATTCTGATTTTCTGGAAGAGGTTCGGGGTAAGCGCATCAAGAGCGCCATCATCCAGGAAGGTCAGAGCGGAACTGAGATTATTGCCGTTACGACCGATGACCGCAAAGTTCGCACCACTGCCACTTATCTTGATCGGGGTTTGGTGGGCGATCTGATCGCCAACGATGTCAAGTTTGATGTACGGCCACGTGAAGAAGGCTCGCTTTTGATGACACTGTTGGTTAGCTGGGGTCCGATGTTGCTGCTGATTGGTGTCTGGATTTATTTTATGCGCCAGATGCAGGGCGGAGGCAAAGGCGGTGCTTTCAGTTTTGGTAAAAGCAAGGCGCGCTTGTTGGACGAAAATACCAATTTGGTGACCTTTGCCGACGTGGCTGGCTGCGATGAAGCCAAGGAAGAAGTCAAAGAAGTTGTTGACTTTTTGAAGGACCCCGCCAAATTTCAAAAACTCGGTGGTCGTATTCCTCGGGGTCTGCTGTTGGTCGGCCCACCTGGAACGGGTAAGACGTTGCTGGCGAAGTCTATCGCCGGTGAAGCAAAAGTGCCGTTTTTCAGTATTTCTGGCTCAGACTTTGTAGAGATGTTTGT
>CAIYNH010000648.1 GCA_903927495.1 uncultured beta proteobacterium | reverse complement strand
GCAAGACATTGCTGATTTGACTGCCCATTTCCCTGGTATGCAGCGGATGACGCCATAGTTCTGATAGCGGGGTACGCCCGAGTGACAAGGCTTTGTGCTGATTTAGCACGCGCGCCACTTCGGCCTGACAACAAGGCACAAGCACCATGAATCGAGCCCGCTTTTTCAAGCCAAAGGCAATGGCATCGTCCGTTGCAGTGTCACAGGCATGCAGGGCAGTGACCACATCAATGCGCTCGGGCAACTGGTCTGACAGCGCCGACTCAGCCACACTCAGGTTCAAAAATGACATCCGCTCAAAGCCCAGGCCCAGGGCCAGATCGCGCGACTTTTGCACCAACTCTGGCCGGGTCTCGATGCCATAAATGTGCCCGCCAACCCGACCCTTGAAAAACAGGTCATACAAAATGAATCCCAGGTACGACTTGCCCGCACCGTGATCCGCCAGTGTGATGGCTTTTGACTCGGCACTGAGTTCAAGCAACAGCTTCTCTATAAAGTGGTACAGGTGATAAACCTGCTTGAGTTTGCGCCGGGAGTCCTGATTGAGCTTGCCATCACGGGTCAGAATGTGCAACTCTTTGAGTAACTCAAGGGATTGACCGGGGCGAATCTCCTGTGCCAAACCTTCGCTGGCAGCAGTAGCAACCGATGCAGCCCGTTTTTGAGTACGTCCGGAATTAGGGGTGTTCATCGGCTGATGATGCCACGTCTGACTCGTGTGCCGGCGTTCGGCCCACCTTCAAGGCCGCCCAACCCGCAGCGCCCAACTTCTCCATGGTCTGCATGTTGACCTCAAAAATCGACTCGGGATTTGGGAAAGCCGCCACTGCGCGGTCAATGCTGTCTTCGCGCAGCAGATGCAAGGTCGGGTACGGTGAGCGGTTGGTGAAATTGGTGATGTCATCCTCACTGGTTCCAGCAAACTGGTAGTGTGGGTGCAGGGAGGCAATCTGCAATTCCCCGTCAAGGTCAAGGTCAACCAAGGCCTGATCAGCACGCTCAAGAAAATCATTAAATTCGAGGAAATCTTGGAGACCGTCAGGCGCTATCAATAGAGTAGTATCCCGTGCTTTTGCATCAAGCTCTGCGAGGTCTTTTAGCTCTATGATCAAATCTTCAAGCAAGGCCTCCTCGGTCGTCGCTCGGCTCACCGCGTAATGAACTTGCCCTTTGACGTGCACGCTCTTGGCAAACGGGCACAGGTTCAGTCCAATCACCGCGCGCTCCAGCCAGGCCACGGTGTCGGCAATCACGATGTCATTGGTTGTCATCAAGTTCTTTCCATCAAAAATAGCGGTGCACTACTCACCGTCAACCCAGCAAAGTGAGGCCGGTCATACGCTCATGCTCGCGTGCTGCAAACCGATCCGTCATCCCGGCAATATAGTCTGCCACCACCCTTGCAGTGGCATTCTCCAAATCAGCCCCGGCTGCATGCGCCAGTGCCACGCGCCGCACAAAACTCTCAGGCATCTGTTCTGACTGGTGCAAATAGACCTCAAACAGTCCCCGCACCACCTGCTGTGCTTGCCCGGTAGTTTGCACCACTTGAGGGTGACGATAAAGTTTTTGCAACAAAAAACTTTTCAGCGCGGCAGATTTTCCCCGCATCCGGACACTGAATTGAATCAACCCCGGCAGTTGCCGCACCGCCTGCACATTTGGCGGTGCGGCATCCCGTAGCGCTGCACCTGTGGCGGCAATCACGTCGTACACCTGCTCACTAAGCATGCGGCGAATTGATTCGTAAAGCAAGCGCCTGCCCTGCGTGTGGTCTTGCAATTGAGGAAATTCAGCCAGCGTCTGGGCCATAAATTCGGCAAACAGCGGCACATCCTGCAACTGCGTCAAAGTGATCAGGCCAGAGCGTACGCCATCATCAATGTCATGCGCGTTGTAGGCAATCTCGTCGGCTAGATTGCACAACTGAGCTTCCAGGCTGGGCTGGGTTCGATTAAGAAAACGCTGCCCAACGCCACCAGGCTGATCCAGCTCAAGTTGCTCGGCATGACGACGAGAGCAATGCTTGAGAATGCCTTCACGGGTTTCAAACGTCAGATTCAGACCATCAAACTCCGGGTAGCGCTCTTCCAAATGATCAACCACGCGCAGGCTTTGCAGGTTGTGCTCAAAGCCACCAAATTCAGCCATGCAGTCGTTAAGCGCATCCTGCCCGGCATGACCAAACGGGGTATGACCAAGATCGTGAGCCAAAGCAATGGCCTCGACCAGGTCTTCATTGAGTTGGAGCGAGCGCGCAATGGAACGTCCCAACTGCGCGACTTCGAGAGAATGCGTCAGCCGCGTGCGGAACAGGTCACCCTCATGGTTTAAAAACACCTGA
Source organism: uncultured beta proteobacterium (assembly GCA_903927495.1). Classification (GTDB taxonomy): domain Bacteria; phylum Pseudomonadota; class Gammaproteobacteria; order Burkholderiales; family Burkholderiaceae_C; genus Rhodoferax. The sequence continues at coordinate 3,295 of CAIYNH010000648.1, read as the reverse complement.
GTTTTATAAACCAACCGACGAAAAGCCGTGCAATGCACGATGCGGTCACGGTCTCGCTGGTACGCGCTTCGGGTCGGGGCCGGAGTCTGCGCAAAGCGGCGTCCCAGCGATTGATCGGGGTCACAGGCATAGCGAGCCAGTGTGAATTTGGTATAGGGCATCAGGTGTGGTCTATCACTGGCGTACGTCGGGGTATGAAAACAGCTTTTAAGAATCGCTCCTCGAAGGCAGCTCGCTTGCATGAAATGGGGTCTTCCAATACGAACTGGTAAGTGACCGGATACACGCTTTACTCGCTAAATAGACAAATTATACTTATAAATCAACAGGTTATATTGTTTCATTTGATTGAGTTTAGCAGCAATTCAGCGACCAATTGACAGCCCCTGGTCCACACTGCGGGAAGGATTTCTCGGAGCCAAGACAAAAGTGCGCCTTGTCCATCCCGAAAGTGCCAAGTTTTCCTGGTACTTTTATCGCCAAGCGTGGCCTGAGGTATGCTGTCGACATGCACAACACCACCTTTATCCTTGGCAAAGATGCCGCGCTCGAATCCACCATCACCACAATGCAGAGCAAACTGCAAAATCTGGGCTTTCATATCGAGGAGCGGAGTTGGCTCAATCCGGTTGATGGCATCTGGTCTGTTCACATCCGGGACCGCGACTGTCCGCTGCTATTTACCAATGGCAAAGGGGCTACCCGGCTGGCTTGTATGGCCAGTGCATTGGGGGAGTTTTTTGAACGTCTTTCCACCAACTATTTCTGGACGCATTACTACCTGGGACCGGACGTAGCCGAGCGCGATCATGTGCATTACCCTCAAGAGCGCTGGTTCGCGCTGACAGAAGACGAAGCCTGGCCCTCAGAGTTGCTCACGCAGAAGTTGCAAAAACTCTACAACCCGCAGGGCAATATCGATGCCAGCAGCTTGGTTGAGTTCAATTCAGGCAACGCCGAGCGAGGTATCTGCGCCATACCTTATGTCCGACAGCTCGACGGGGTAACCGTCTATTTCCCTGTCAACATCATTGGCAACCTCTATGTCAGCAATGGCATGGCGGCGGGAAACACACAAGTCGAGGCACGGACCCAAGGGTTATCAGAAATTTTCGAGCGCTCCATCAAGGCCCGCATCATCAGCGAGGGGATTTGCCTCCCAGATGTACCTGAAGCCGTGATTGCCCGTTACCCGCGCATTGCGAGCGGCATTCAGGCATTGCGTGAGGCCGGGTTTGGTATTTTGATCAAAGATGCTTCCCTCGGAGGTCAGTATCCAGTGATGAATGTGACCCTCATCAACCCGCAAGACCAAGGTTGTTTCGCCAGTTTTGGTGCTCATCCACGATTTGAAATTGCGCTGGAACGTGCTCTGACTGAATTACTGCAAGGCCGGGCACTGGATGCTCTGGCGGGATTTCCTGCCCCAGGACTTGATCTTGAAGAAACCGCCAGTTCGACCAACATTGAAATTCACTTTGTTGATTCAAGCGGTGTGATTCATTGGAAATTTCTCGGAGACACGCCTGATTACGAATTTTCAGACTGGAACTTCAGCTCCACGACTGCTGAAGATTACGCCTGGGCGCTAGGCCGTCTGCACCAGGATGGCCACGAAGTCTACATTGCCGACTTCACTCATTTGGGTGTCTATGCCTGCAGAATTTTGGTACCGGGCTTGTCAGAAATTTACCCCATTGACGATCTGGAGTTTGAGAACAATAGCGTGGCCAACGGCATGCGCGAAGCCATCTTGAATCTTCCCGAACTAGACGACGAAGAATGTGCAGACCTGCTCGATTCACTCAATGAATCCTCTTTGGCGGATCATCGCCCGGTGGCTAGCCTGATTGGTCTGGCCGCCGATGCGGGCTCATTCTGGAGTGATTTACGCCTGGGCGAGCTCAAGACACTGCTGGCGCTGGCCATTGGTGACGAATCCGCAACACTGGAAGGTTGCGACTGGATTTTGCACTTTGACCAGATCAACTCTGAACGCAAACGGGTCTATGCCTGTATCCAAAGCTTAATCAACCTGGCTGACATGGGCGACACCGGGCCCTATTTGGACGCATTGCGTTTGTTGTATGGTGCCGGACCAGTGGCACAAGCACACGCACTCATCATGCAGGCCGACCGATTCATGGGCCTGGGTGCGCCCGGATTGGCCTTGGACGGGTTTGAGATGCACCACAAATTGTTGCAGGCCTATGACAAGGTCCATCAAGGTCAGTAAGTGCTTGCATTGTGGACAAGGATCTTTGGCACCCCGAGTGGTTGATCCCACAGTGGCCAGCGCCGATTGGGGTGCATGCTGTTTGCAGCACCCGCGCTGGTGGTTGCTCCAGGACACCATATGATGCATTGAACTTGGGTGATCACGTCAACGACGCAGCACACGACGTGGCTAAAAATCGGGCTATTTTCCAAGAAGCGCTTGGTTCAAATCCGATATTCTTAACTCAGGTTCACAGCACAGGTGTATTGCACTTAAACAACCATACCCCGCCTGGCATTATTGCGGATGCCTCATTGACCGATCAACCAGGTCTGGCTTGCACCATCATGGTGGCCGACTGTTTACCTGTATTGCTCACCAGTTCACATGGCAACTGGGTGGCCGCCGCGCATGCTGGCTGGCGTGGCTTGGCGGGTCATGATGGGGCCGGCATTCTAGAAAACACATACAAGCATATTTGTGCTCTAGAACCCGTGCACTGTGCACATATCGCTCCTGAAATAATAGCTTGGCTTGGACCATGCGTTGGCCCACTTGCATTTGAAGTTGGTGGCGAAGTCCGAGCTGTATTCCTGGAGCACGATCCACTTAGCCAAAGTATGTTCAATCAAACGGCAAAGGATAAATGGCTTGTCAATCTGGCCGGACTCGCGCGGCAACGTTTGAATGCAATGGGGATAAAGCAAATTTTTGGAAATGACTCAACTGCCGCCTGGTGCACTTTTGGCAATCCGTCAAGGTTCTTTTCGCACAGACGCGACCGGATCAGCGGACGTTTCGCGGTGAGTATTTGGCGCGACTGACAACAAGTCAGCTTGTTCTTCGAGTTCTTTGGCTTTGATGGCACGTCTGCGCGCCGAAGTTCCCATCAGGTACATCACCAGTCCCACGGGAAAAAGTCCGTAGAGAAAAAAAGTGATGAAGCCACCCAGCAATGTCCCGGTTGTATTGGTTGCCTCAGCCACCGCCATCATCAGGGCGACGTAAATCCAGGCGATTGGAATAATGTACATGGCAAATAATTTTCTGGGGTTATCTGGGAATGTCAGGATTTCG
>CAIYNH010000647.1 GCA_903927495.1 uncultured beta proteobacterium | reverse complement strand
GAGTTCAATGCAATATTAGTTGCATATTTCAGTGAAAAGCTATGCGTCAGACCGATGATCAGAGTGCTTAGTCCGCCATTGGCAGAAGAACAAATGAAAATATCTTCCGGAGCAAACTGTTCAACGGTATGCTTGCATTTGTTATTTAAGTCATCAAGAATACTGATGTTGAAATTGCGAAAATGTTGCTCCAAATTACCGTTGGCACAAAGTTTGAAATATGTGCTGCCAACATCAATAAGTAATTTATTAGTCATTTTATTGCATGATTCCAATATCATGAATGATGTCATTGACAATACTAGTCGTATCCTTGCTTAAATCGCATTGAGATTTTTCATATTCGAAACATTTGTCAGGAATAGGAACATTCCCGCGTTTGATTATGCGTATGTTTTTTTGCGCATCTCGGATAGTGATCATATCGTTATGATTAATGATATGAGGAGAGAAAGGAACGTCGATAGTACCATTCTTGATGCTATTAAACACTTTACGCCAAAGTGTGTCGGCGGGATCATTGAACACTGCTTCCATGATGGCCATAACTTGCAAGATAAGCATTTCTTCTTCCTGCTCATCATGAATATTTGGCAATCCATTGAGGATCCGCAACAGGTATTGAGTATTTGCTACCGTTTCAGCGTTCGCTTCTTTGGTTGGAATACCAGCAGCCTCCTGTTTTGTCTTGGTAATAATTTTATCGGCACCCACTATTGATGCAACGACAGTAGCCAGACTGATCAATTGCTCAGCATATTTTTGATTGGTCGGGAATGCTCCCATCCATTGATGGTAGACCAAATTGATTCTTGCATCCGCACAATTAATCTTCTCGGCATAATATTTTGCCAATTTTTTCAAAACGTGACCGGTGACAATATCTTGCATCATTGAACCCTGTTGGGCAAAAGACACGGAGAACGACTTTACTCCTTCTTCCAATGACAGCAGCATTTCCAGTAACTGAATCACGATCGTGATGGATGGGGGCACCAGCGTTGCCGTTAATGGGCCAAAGGACTCGCGATTGATCGGTTCATTTAGCCTGGAATAACTGGCACATAGGCGTTCAACATATTTCCAATATAGGAAGGCTTTGTCTAATGGGAAATTCTTGGAATATGGGAGCACATAGGTAACCGGACCGCCCTCAATGTCAAATATCCCGGAAGCAATTGCTTGCTCTATTAGTAAGCGCGCATCCGGTGTACCATGGCGCAAACTTACCGGCTTATTAAAATGAGTCACCATTTTGCGCGTGGTACGATAGCCATGATTGACCAATGGATAACCATTGAGCATATCAACATCATTTTCTTCACTTAAACGCAGCATCTTGGCTGCTGTTCCGTAGTCATTTAATCGGGTATTAGAATCAATGGTCAGCGGCAACACATCCACATTGGCGTTGACAAAAAATTCATTCAGTGCAAATTGTTTCTTATAGGTCGGGAAGCCGCCACGTGGCTGGACCAACATTTTTGTGCGCTTGGCATAATGGTAAGATATGAATAGCTCTTTGTTGGCATTCTTGACAAAATCTTCAACTTCTGCGAAATCGAAAGATTCAACATATTCATTGCTAAGGATTATTTTTCGTTCTTCTTGTAACAAACTCATTGCCAGGACTCCTCTTATTATATTTTATCGCGCTCGGCAATAAAGTCATGCAACATGTCAAGACCAGTATTCAGATCGATTTGATGACATACGAGATCAAAGCCATACTTTTTGTACTTGGGAATGATGGTTTGCGCATCACCGGTTCCTACTGTCAGATTACCGCCAATCATCATTATTAGATTATCCAAATCCTTGTACTTTGATTTGAGAGATCTTATTTCACGACTCCAGCCCTCTGCCTCGCCATTGAGCGACGAAATTAGTAGAATATTGGCACCTGTTTCAACACAAGCGTCAAAAAATTCCTCTAAATAAGTATTCACCCCAAGGTTGAATACTTCGTAACCTCTGGCCTTTAACGAAAGGTCAATCAGTCGGTTGGCAACCACATGTATATCGTTGCCCACGACACCCGTCACTACCTTCATAGCTGTATTGGACCTCTAGTTGATGAGTTGAAATTTGATATTTTCGCTTAGTCTAAAGACCACGGTTTCGCAGTTCAAACGCCATCGTGGTTTGCTCGGATTGCGGCAGGGTCGCTGCGAACACAACAAGGCTTGCGCACCGCACTGCGTGACCAGTAGCGATCATAGGCTGTTTCATGGCGTCAAGTCCTATTGAGTCGCCCGAACTGACCGCTTTTCAGTCTAAAACGAGACCCGGAACTAAGAGAATCCGATTGCGCCATATGCCTGCAGTACACATCCAGGTGGCTGCAACCGGGATCGAGACACTTGCTGATCACTGTGAAGTGTACGATTGGCACCTTACGGCCTTGCAACGTGAGTGTCTTAAGGGCAAGCAATTTTTTGAACAAATAGGGCTAAAAGTCCCATCCAATTTGACACGGAAAATGACATGCCATGGTAGAATTTTTGCCATAATTTGATCACGTCATATCGAGATATTTATGGTATTTTTTACTGCCGACTACTGCGACGAACATCACGACAAAATGCAGGTTCTTGGCCCAGGTTTTCAAAACTATGGGGGCATCAAATGTTGTAGTGGCGAAATCGTTACCGTTAAGTTGAATAGGCATAATGGTGATTTAATAAAGTTACTACGTGACGTGGACGGCACAGGTAAAGTCGTGGTAGTGGATGTTGCGGCCGAATACTACGCTGTGGTGGGCGAGAAATTGATGAATTTTGCCAGGCAAAATAACTATAACGGCATAATTATTAATGGGTATGTGCGCGACACTGCACAAATTGTGGATGTCGAAGTCGCGCTTTATGCGTTGGGCACTTGTCCGCGCAAATATATGGAGCCGGTTGCAGGCGCTGTGAATCTGCCAGTCAGTTTCGCTGGTGTTAACTTTGTTCCAGGTGATTATT
>CAIYNH010000646.1 GCA_903927495.1 uncultured beta proteobacterium | reverse complement strand
CATGCTTGATAAGCGTGGGCAGCTATAAAAACAATAGTCATGAATGCTTCAAACATTCTCATTTTGCCGGGCTGGCAAAACTCCGGCCCCGCGCACTGGCAAAGTCTTTGGCAAGACCAATTTAACTACCAGCGAGTCGAGCAACACGACTGGCTGCGGCCATTGCGCGGCGACTGGATTTCCCGTCTCGAAGATGTGCTGCTGAGCTTGCCTGAGCCGGCCGTGCTGGTGGCACACAGCTTGGGCTGCTTGCTGGTGGCAGCGTGGGCAGGGCATTCGCGCAACCTGCATTTGGTCAAGGCGGCACTTCTGGTGGCACCAGGCGATGCAGAACGGGAAGAATTGCGTCCTCTTTTGAGCAGTTGGGCACCTGTGCCTCTGCAGACTTTGCCATTCAAAAGCACCCTGGTGGCAAGTCATGATGACCCGTATTGCAGTTTTGATCGGGCACACGCGTTTGCCAGCGCATGGGGCTGCGAGTTGGTAGATGGCGGCTGCCTGGGGCACATCAATGCCGACTCCGGGCTGCAGGACTGGCCGCAGGGCCAGGTGTTGCTAGGCGCATTGATTACTGAAAACTGAGAGAAAGAAACACAATGGTCACCAAGAAACTCAAAGGTTTAGGCCGTGGACTTGATGCCCTGTTGGGCCCCAAAGTGGATGAATCGGTGGCCGCCATCGCGACCAACCCGGATGGCAGTGCCTTGCCGTCGAGTCTGCTGTTGACCGACCTGGTGGCGGGCCAATACCAGCCGCGCACCCGTATGGACGAGGGCGCGCTGTACGAGTTGGCCGAATCGATCAAGGTGCAAGGCATCATGCAACCGATTTTGGTGCGCCGCTTAAGCGATGCTGACTCTGAACTCAAACGCAGTCAGCAGTCGCCCGAGGCCAGCGGGGGCGGGGCGGTGCGTCCGGTTTATGAAATCATCGCCGGTGAGCGGCGCTTCAGGGCCGCTAAACTGGCTGGCCTGGAGAGTGTGCCGGTGCTGGTGCGCGATGTGCCCAATGAATCGGCGGCCGCTATGGCACTGATTGAAAACATCCAGCGTGAAGACCTGAATCCGCTGGAAGAAGCACAAGGCTTGCAGCGCCTCATCAAGGAATTTGGCCTGACGCACGAGACTGCCGCGCAAGCGGTAGGGCGCTCACGCAGCGCTGCCAGCAACCTGCTGCGTCTGCTGAATTTGGCCGAACCGGTGCAAACCATGCTAATGGCGGGCGATGTCGATATGGGTCATGCCCGTGCCTTGTTGGCGCTGGACAAAGCCACCCAGATCACCGCCGCTAATCAGATCACAGCCAAAAAAATGTCGGTACGTGAGGCTGAAAGTCTGGTGAAGAAAATCAGCGCCGAATTCACCCTGGTCTCAGCCAAACCGAAAAAAGAGAAATCGCGCGACTTGAAACGGATAGAGGAAGAGTTATCGGACCTGCTCACTGCTGCAGTGGAAGTGCGGGTAAAAAAACGCGTCAAGCGCGCCGGACGTTTCGAAGAAGTAGGGGAGGTCAGCATCGGCTTTGGTTCACTCGACGAACTCAACGGTCTGATCGACAAACTTCGCAGTGCTGTGGTGCGCTGATATTTTCAGCAAAAACCGGCCTGTTTGTCGTAATCAACACGCATGAGTTGGCTTGATCGCCTGCCCTGGCCGTTGCCGGCGATCGCGGTGTGGGTTGCAGCCTGGAGCCTTTTCGCCTTCCTGCAACGCTGGGGTATCACGCCTGAAATCGCGCTTGGCGGGGCTTGTGCTGTGGGTGTTGCGGCCAGTTTGGCTGGGGCCAACTGGTGGCGTCGGTTGATGATTGGTTTGGGCTTTCCGTTGTCCTTGGCGATCTCTGGCATTGCTAATGTGCCCGGTTGGGCCTGGCTGCTGCCCTTGCTGTTGCTATTGCTGATTTACCCGCTGAACGCCTGGCGCGATGCACCGCTGTTTCCGACACCACAGCATGCACTCGAAGATTTACCGAGCAAGGCACCGCTGCCTGCTGGAGCGCGGGTTCTGGATGCGGGTTGCGGTCTGGGCGATGGTCTTCGGGCGCTACGCCGAGCGTACCCCAATGCCCAATTTGAGGGTCTCGAATGGAGCTGGCCGCTGCGTGCCGCTTGTGCGCTGCGCTGCTCCTGGGCGAAGATTCGTCAGGGCGATATTTGGCAAGCCGACTGGTCTGCATACCAGCTGGTTTACCTGTTTCAGCGCCCTGAGAGCATGCCGCGCGCGCTGGCCAAGGCACGCGCAGAACTCAAACCCGGTGCCTGGTTGGTTAGTCTGGAATTTGAAGCTTCCGAGCGCCCACCCAGTGCCGTTTTGCATGCGCCCGATGGCCGAACGGTGTGGCTGTATCAAATTTGACGCTCTGTTACACCATTGATCCTGTGTTTTGCTCAGGTTAAGTTCCAATAAGACCGCAAAAGCACCCTTCTATTACACCACTGTCGAACGGAATAGCGTGGCAAGCTAGGACGCTCGATTGCTACGGCTTTGAACTCGTTTAAAGGATCTTGATTTCATGAAACTCGTCAAAATACTGCTTCAAGCTGCACTCGGTATGGTGCTAATGGCGAATGTTGTACCCGCCGCTGCGGTGGATAAAAAGGTGGTCATTGGTTACCAGACCGATGCACTGCCGTTTGCCGTGGGCATTGCCAACGGTGACTTTGCCAAGACCACGGGTTACCAGATTGACTTTCGAAAATTCAACTCGGGTGGTGATGTGATGGCTGCAATGGCCTCAGGCGATGTTCAGGTGGGCTACGTGGGCTCGAGTCCGCTGGCCTCAGCTGCCTCGCGCGGACTCGATATCAAAGCCTTTTACGTCTGCTCGATTTCTGGAATCGACGAGGCACTGGTCGTACGCAATGGCTCGGGCATCCATACAGTGGCTGATTTGAAAGGCAAAAAACTTGCCGCCGCACCGGTTTCGACCGACCATTACCAATTGCTGGCGTTGATCAAAAGCCAGGGTTTGACCGAAAAAGACGTGCAGGTATTTGCCATTCCTCAGCCTGAAATTGTGGCCGCCTATAACCGTGGCGATATTGACGGTGGCTTTGTTTGGGATCCAGCACTGACCGAGCTGAAGAAAAATGGCAAGGTGTTGGTCACCTCCAGGCAAGTGGCAGAGCAAGGCGCGCCCACCTTTAGTGCTTGGGTGGTTGCTGGTGCCTTTGCCCAGGCCAACCCGGATTTTTTGAAAGACTATGCCGCCGTGTCCGAGAAATATGCCCAATCCTTCAGCAGCAACAAGGCTGCCTGGAGTGCTGACAGCGACAACGCCAAACTCCTGGCTAAATTTTTAGGTGGCAAACCTGGTGATCAAGCAGGCGCACTGCTGAACCTGTCGTTGCTGAAGCCATCGACTCAGGCAAGTGAGGTCTGGCTCGGCGGTGGTGAAAATTCGGGGGTGGCGAAAATTCTCAAGAACACGGCGGTTTTTCTGAAGGAACAAAAGAAAATTTCTGCTGTGCTGCCAAGCTATGCGGCTTATGTCACGCCGGTGGCGGTGACTCAGTTGAAATAAATTCCCAGGGCATCATGCTTCGAGTTAACCAGGCCAGCGTTTTTTTTGCCGCACAGGATGGGCGCACGGTGCACGCGCTGGACCGGGTTTCTCTGGATGTTCCGGACGGCAGTTTTGTCGTGGCCTTGGGCACATCAGGTTGTGGCAAATCGACCTTGCTCAATGCCATGGCGGGCTTTTTGCCCTTGTCCGAAGGCAGCATCACCCTGGCTGGTCGCCCCATTCTGGGGCCGGGGGTCGAGCGTGGCGTAGTGTTGCAAAAAGACACCTTGTTGCCCTGGAAATCGGTGCTTGAAAATGTTGCCCTGGGCTTGAAGTTTGCCGGCATCGCGCGTGCTGAGCGTCATGACCGGGCGATGGCGCTGCTGCGCTTGGTGGGGCTGGAAGACTTTGCCACCGCTGCGCCATATGAGTTGTCGGGTGGCATGCGCCAGCGGGTAGGAATAGCCCGGGCACTGGCTCCTGACCCGGCCATATTACTGATGGACGAGCCCTTCGGCGCGCTCGACAGTATGACCCGCGAGCAAATGCAGGAGCTGCTGGTGTCGGTGTGGTCACGGACTGGCAAGAGCATTTTTTTCATCACCCCTTCGATTGAAGAGGGACTGCTGCTGGGAACCCAAGTGGTGGTGATGTCGCCTCGACCCGGGCGCATCGTGGCTAGGTTCGAGTTAGATTTTGCCCGCACCATCGCCCGCAACGCAGACTCCAACACAATCAAATCATCGGCCGCGTTTGCCGATTTACGCGAAGAAATTCGCAGCATCATTCATCAATCAGACAATTTTCGAGGGGGTCTGCAATGACAAACTTGGTTGCTACCAGAGGCTTCATTAATTCCTATTCAGGTTGCGAGTCCGCCGCTGACCCGGTGCGACCCAAGGTGGTTGAAATGCGACCCTTCGGTGCCAGACCCGGCGCCACGGCGACCATCAGCGCCGCCACCGGGGTGGTAATTTTGATGCTTTGGTGGTTGGTGGCACACAGCGGAATGGTTGCTCAGCTATTTTTGCCAACGCCGGCCGAGGTGCTGGCGAGCGCCATCTCGATTTTTCAGGAGGGTTATGCCAATGGCACCCTGTGGGAGCACGTTCGGGCCAGCTTGACACGCATTCTGGCTGCGCTAGTGATTGCAGTGGTGCTGGGGATCCCGATGGGCCTGCTGATGGCAATGAACCGCTGGGCCAAAGGTATTTTTGATACGCCGATCGAGTTTTACTGGCCGTTGCCACCGCTTGCGTATTTGCCGCTGATGATCATCTGGCTGGGCATTGGTGAAACCTCCAAAATTGCGTTGCTGACGCTGGCTATGTTGGCGCCGATTGTCTTGTCAGCCCAGGCGGGTGTGCGGTCCCTGCCAATTGAGCGGGTCAATGCCGCGTTGTCCCTGGGTGCCAATCGTTGGCAGCTTTTCTGTGAGATTGTTTTCCCATCCGCCCTGCCTGAGATTTTGACTGGCGTGCGAATTGCCCTGGGGGTGGGTTGGGGCACCTTGGTGGCGGCAGAGCTGATTGCCTCCACCCGTGGCATTGGCTACATGACCATGTCGGCATCGCACTTTCTGGCCACAGATGCCGTGTTTGTCGGGATCGGTGTGATTGCGTTGTGCGCTTTCGGTTTTTCCATGCTGATGCGTCTGCTGGAGCGCATTTTGGTTCCCTGGAAAGGCAAGAGCTGAGAACCGGGCAGATGCTGGTTGGCAGGCGCTATTTCTGCGCTTGCTATCAACCCGCATCAGCGATGGCCGCCACCGTGACCGCTGCTGTGACCGCCCCAATACCCATAACCAAAATCCAGGTGAATTGGCGGGTAGTAAGGACGTTGCTCATACACCGGGTAAACCGGCTGTGCCATCATGATGATGGGCGGCGGGTTGACAGCTTGCTGGTAAGTGACGGGGCCCGTAGGTGAAGCCGCTAGTGGGCTTGCACCGACCGGCGTAATTTGCAGCTGTACCGTGGGACCTGGGTTGTTTGGCATCTGTACCGAAAACTGCTTGCCGGCGTACTCATAAACCACGTTGTAGGCGAGCGTTCGATTTTCATAAAAGGTTTGCACATTGCACCTTTGAACGGAGCGCGCCTGAGCCATGGGAGCACCTTCAATACTGTCACCCACAATCGCACCACCCATGATGCCGATCATGGTGGCGGCCGCTTTGCCGCTGCCCCCGCCAACCGCGTTACCAATAGCACCACCAGCAAGACCGCCCATCAGCGCGCCGGCCCCCGATTTGGGTGGCTGCACCAGTACTTCTTCGGTGTTGCACACGTTGCGGGGCACGCCAACTTGTTGAATGATGGGGCTTACGGAAATAACGCGTCCAACTTCCTGGGCCGAACTGATACCGCAAACAACCAGCACAGCAGAAAGAAAAAGTAACTTTTTCATGATTTTCCCAAGTAGATGAAATGGTTTCTATGAATGATGCCTGTTTGACTACAAGGTAATGTGAAAGTTCAGTAATAGCAAGGTAAAGCACACAACAGGTTTACAAGCCAAGTCAAAAACGTCAATTGACAGGCTTTGGATGACGTAACGTGATACCAAGCGTGTTTTATACAGGTTTCGCACATGTAATTTCACGTTCAATCATTTTCACGTTAAATCGTTCGTGTCTAGGCATCGAGCCGCAAACATGACTGCAACAAGTCAATGTGAAACAACAAGAACAGGGATGATTTAGAAATGGAATAAGCTACGGTTTACCCTGGACTCGCATGCCGCATCCAATGATCCGATTGATGACAGCACGTTCCGAGTACAGGAATACACTCATTATCATGATTGGCAATTTATGGATCTTTCACGTTTTCCGCGTCGACGCTACACCGCCAATGCCACACCACTCGAGTTCATGCCGCGCTTCACGCAGGCGCTGGCCGCCAGTTGCCCCGCTGGCCGGGGGCCAAAAATATGGATCAAGCGGGATGACATGCTGGGCCTTTTCCCAGGCGGAAACAAGACCCGAAAACTCGAATTTCTGGTGGCGGATGCCCTGGCCGAGGGCGCAGATACGCTGATCACCTGCGGTGCGCCTCAGTCCAACCATTGCCGCATCACGCTAGCCGCTGCCGCCAAAGAAGGTTTGAAATGCCGTTTGTTGATTGAGGAGCGATTGCCTGGCAGCTTCAAGGAAAGTGCCAGCGGTAACCAATTCATGTTTCGACTACTTGGCGCTGAAAGCCTGAGCGTGGTACCCGCTGGCAGCAAGCTGATGGAGGTCATGCAAAACATGGCCGATGATGTCACTGCGTTGGGACGCAAGTCCTATGTCATTCCTGTTGGTGGCTCCAACGCCTTGGGCGGATTGGGCTACGTCGCCTGCGCACAGGAATTGCAACAGCAGTTTTTTGAACAACAAGTAACTATTGACCGGTTGGTTGTTGGCTCTGGCAGCGCCGGAACGCATGCCGGTTTGCTGGCCGGCTTTCTGGGCAACCACATCCCTATTCCGGTGATTGGCATTGGTGTCAGCCGTGACCCAGTCGATCAGGAGCCCCTGGTTTACCAGGACGCGCAAGCGGTGCTGGATTTACTGAATGCGGGCGTGACGATTGCGCGCGAAGCCGTGATCTGCATCGGCGGCTACTGGCAGCCAAACTACTCCGTGCCCAATGCTGGAATGGTTGAAGCTGTGCAAATGCTGGCACGCACCGAGGGGGTTTTGCTTGATCCGGTGTACACCGGAAAGGCCATGTCAGGGCTGATCAACCTGGCGCGCCAGGGCTACTTCAAGCCCGATGAAAACGTGCTTTTTGTGCACACCGGTGGCCTGCCTGCCCTGCATATGCATGAGGACGCGGTATTAGGCCGCGTCGAGGTTGCCAACTGATTCCAAGACAGGTTTGTGTTGCACTGCGGCACAGTCCATTTTTTATAGCTACTTATGCAGCTCTGGCTTAGGTTACGACCCACTCGCTTCGACCCATCGCTGGGCTGGGTCTTGTTCCAGCTTGCGCTACTTGGTTTCACGTGGTTTAAATGCCGATTCGCTAACACCGCCAAGGCATACCATACCTTGCCAGACGTTTTCGCCAGGGCCATAATTCCCATTGATTCGCGGAATATGTGGAGATTGCCATGCATCGATTGATTCGTTCCTTCACTCTGCTGTGCTTGCTGCTGCCAGTGATTGGGTCAGCATTGACACCCATCAATCTGTTGCCTGGTTGGAACCTGGTAGGCAACAGTGACCCTGAACCCATAGATGTTGCGACCCGGTTTAACGGATCAGCGATCTCTGCTGTGTGGAAGTGGAACAAAGTTGACCGCAAGTGGGCTTTTTTCACCCCCAGCCTGAGCTCTACGTTGTTGGCCAACTACGCCCAAAGTCAGGGTTACGATGTATTGAACAGTTTGGCTCCCAAAGACGGTTTTTGGGTGAATGCCAATACTGCCACCGAGATATCAGACCCATTGGCACTCGCATCAGCCCTTGGAACTGGTACAACGCTACTGCCAGACGATTTGGTACAGGGCTGGAATCTGCTGGCCAGTGCCGATAAGAAGACACCCGCTCAGTTCAACCAAGGCCTTTACAACGGCTTGGCGGCGGCCGGCAAGTCCATCTTGACCCTGTGGGGGTGGGATGCTGCCCAAGGCAAATGGAAGTTTTACGCACCCAGCCTGGAGTCTAAGGGGGGCACGACTTTGGCAGACTATGTGGTCGCCAAGTCGTATCTGTCGTTCAGTAACCAACTCGCACCAGCGGAAGGGTTCTGGCTCAATATTGGCATTGATTCGGCACTGGGCAGCAACATGCCGCAGCTTAGACCCTTTGCTACACCGACCGCGCTGGAGCGCTTTCTTAAGGATGCGATCGAGCGCACTGCCTCCACCAACTCGGGTTACCGCTACTACGACTCTGCGGTAGCCGTGTCGACTTCAACCCCTGCTCCGGCTGCTACTACAACCACCAATTTTTCCACGACCAATCTGCAAGAAGTGGGTGTGGATGAAGCAGATCGGTTCAAGAGCGACGGCAAATATCTTTATGTTTTAGGGCAGGATCTCAATGTGACGGGGTCAAGCTTGCAGATCCTGGCGCTGGCCGACAACCCACCGGCCAAGGCCAGCACCGTGGCACGACTGGCCCTCGATACGCAAAAAGTTTACGCACAAAGCTACCTGGCAACCGATCGTCTCAATGCGCAAGCCGATGTACTGGTGGCCTTGGGTGAATCAAAGCTGAGTTACTACCCGGTGCTGGGCATGCCACCCGGAGTACCTGTGGCAACGCCGGCCATTGGCTTGCGCGACTGGTTTGCACCGCAAGACTGGCGCCAAGGTCAGGTTGAACTGTTGTGGGTGAATATTGCGGATCGCAGCCAGCCGCAAGCCAGCACACGGTTGGCAGTGGACGGCTACCTGGTCGCCAGTAGGCGTATTGATGAAACCGTTTACCTGATTACCCGCTACACGCCCTCAATGCCCACCATTGCTTTTGATGCCGACCCGACCAAGCAGGCTGCCGCAGAGCTGTTGGCACTGAAAAATGCAACTTTGGCCGAACTGCTGCCCAAGTGGTACCTCAATGGGGTCGATCAGGGGGCGCTGATTTCTGCAGATACGTGTTTTCAAGCACCCGGCCTTGAGACGCGCCAAACTCCTGACCTGATGGTGGTTACCGCCATTGACCTTGGCAACCCCACGGCGCTGCCACGGGCCCAGTGTCTGACCGGCAACAGCGAAACAGCTTACGTTTCCACTGAGTCACTTTATGTTGCCACGACCCGCTACAACTACACCACCCAGAGCGACCCGAGCGCAATGAGTGGCGGTGTCAGCACTGGCGCGATGATTGCCATCTACCCGGCGGACTACGCCACGGATGTGCACAAATTTGCCTTGACCCCCACGGGGCCCAAATACCGGGGCTCGGGCAGCGTGGCGGGCCATTTGGGTTGGGAGCAAGATAAAAAACCGTTTCGTATGGGCGAGTTGCAGGGCGATTTGCGTATTGCCACCTCGCTGGGCGAGAGCTGGAGCAGCAGTTCAACCCATCGGCTAAGCGTGTTGCGCGAAAGCTCGGGTGCTTTGGCGCTCATTGGGCAACTACCCAATGCGCTACGTCCTGCGCCCTTGGGCAAGCCGGGCGAGAAAATCTACGCCGCCCGCTTTGTGGGCAAGCGCGGCTACCTGGTCACCTTTCGTGTGACTGATCCGCTGTATGTGCTTGATCTGGCTGACCCAACTGACCCCAAGTTGGCTGGCGAATTGCAGATACCAGGGTACTCAGACTATCTGCATCCCATTGGAGAAAATTTGTTATTGGGAATTGGCAAAGATGCCGTTGCAGATACGGCCAGTTCCTGGGGTGATGGCCGTGGAGCCTGGTACCAGGGGGTGAAAGTTGCGTTATTCAATGTGGCCGATGCCGCTAGCCCCAAGGAAGTGTCGAGTATCGTCATCGGCAAGCGCGGCACACAGTCAGCGGCGCTGGTTAATCATCATGCTTTCACGTTCCTGCCAGTGACCGGCAATGGTGATGAACTCGCCCGTTTCACGCTGCCCATTGAGCGCCATGCCACGCTGCCTAGCTACAACTATGTAACAGCCGACGATCCACGCAATTATTTTGACTGGAGTGACACCGGGCTTTACCTTTTCTCAGTCGGCCCGACCGCACTGAGCCAACAAGGAGAACTGCGGGTGGAGCAGCGCAGCACCACCTTGACGTACCCGAGCAGTTCGGGGGGTGACGACCGCGCCCTGTTGCGCGGCGATGAAGTGCATTACCTGCACGGGCAGGATCTCTGGTCTGCGCCCTGGGGCAGCGGGGCCTCGCCCATCAAAGCGAGCAAGTGAAGCAGCACGGTTAGTTCCCCCAAAACCGATACGAAAGCCAAGCGCTTGGCTGCAGGCGCTCAAATTCCGGTCATTCGACATGTGCCGCGATGGGTGAAGTGATTCCGTTTCCAGATCGATACGACATTAGGCGCAAAGCCGCAGACAGTGCAAATGCACGGCAAGGCGAAGCAATAAAGTGACGGATTGATATGGAAATGGAATGAGTACCACGGAGTTGTGCCGAGCGATTACTCTGCATTGCAGGGCGAACCCCCAGCTATCGACTTCTGCCAGCTTTGTATTTACCGCTACCAGCGCCAATGATGCCATCAGCGTGAGCCAGACGAGCCATGGCCTTGGCTGCGTGCGCATGGGTAATGGCAAGGCCCAGCGCGTCGGCGGCATCGGAGCCGGGAAGTCCGGGCAAGTTCAGCAGGCGTCGCACCATTTCCTGAATTTGCTTTTTGTCAGCCCGCCCCCAGCCCACCACCGCCTGCTTCATTTGCAACGCGGTGTATTCAGCCACCGGTAAGTCGCTGGAGACCAAAGCTGTGATCGCCGCACCGCGCGCCTGACCCAAGAGTAAGGTTGATTGCGGATTGACATTGACAAAGACGATCTCGACCGAGGCTGCATCTGGCGTGTAGCGCAGCACGATTTCGCGAATACCGTCAAACAGTACTTTCAGGCGTGCGGGCAGCTGGCCTTTGTCCAGATGCGTGGTGCTGATGGTGCCGCTCGCTACGTAAGTCAGCTCTGAGCCCTCCACATCCACCACACCAAAGCCGGTGGTACGCAAGCCGGGATCAATGCCAAGAATTCTCATATCGCTATATTATTCATAGTTCCCTATGCATTATGGATGGGCTCTAGAGCCCAAAATACCATCTGATCGAATGAAAGAAAACCGGCGCTGCGAAGCACAACGAATCAATCCGGTCGAGCATGCCGGCGGCACCGGTGACACCCTTGCCCTGGTCGCGCCAGATCGGAATGCCCCGGTCGCGCTTGAGGGCTTTCATCACCAGGTGTCCGAGCGAGCCGGCCGCACATGCGATAAAAGCCATGGCAAACGCCTGACCCGGTACAAACGGGGTGATGCCCGCCAGTAGCGCACCCAGCAGGCTGCCCACCGCCATGCCCCAGCTCCAGCTGTGCCAATTGAAACTCTGACTGATCAGCGGGGCCGCCGGTGGCTTGGGCCAATAGCGTGACACCAAGTGCTGGGTCAGCATGCAGGTTTGCACCACCAGCACCAGAAAGAAAACCAAAAACGCTTGATTGTTGTTGTAGCGCGGAAAGTTCAGGAGCAGCAGCGCAGGCACATGGCTCATACCGTAAATGCAGACCATGATGCCCCATTGCAGCTTGGCATTACGCTCCAGAAAACGCTGAGGGTCATTCGCCAGGGCGCTGGCAACCGGCAGTGTCAGAAACACATAGACCGGAATAAAAACGGTGAACAAGTTGAATTGTTCGATGCCCACCAGCCAGTACTGAAACGGTAACACGGCAAAAAAAGCCAACACCAAGCTCCGGTGGTCAGCCTGGCGGGTCGGAGAAAGGGTTAAAAACTCGCGCAGGGCAAAAAAAGAACCCAATCCAAACAACACCAGTCGTGCGATGTCACCCGCCATCCAACCGATCCAGAACACAAAAATCAGCAGCCAGCTGGTTTTCAGAAGCTCGGCAAAATTGACAAGTTCGGCCTGGCGCCTG
>CAIYNH010000645.1 GCA_903927495.1 uncultured beta proteobacterium | reverse complement strand
TTGCGCCGGATCGAGCGCAGCGCCAATAGCATGGTGCTAAGCCACATTGGATGCCTCCCGGATTGGGGTGGGAGTGCTAGCGTTAAGCCCGGAGGGATGTGGGTTGCGGGTGTCGCTATCAACCACACCATCGACAAAATGCACGATGCGCTTCGCGTATGCTGCCATTTCAGCCTCATGGGTGACCATCAGAACTGTGATGCCGTGCTCCACGTTAAGCCGCCACAGCAATTCCATGATCTCGCGACTGCGCTGGCTGTCGAGGTTTCCGGTGGGCTCGTCGGCCAGCAACACAGCAGGCTCAGTCACGATGGCGCGGGCAATCGCTACACGCTGCTGCTGGCCACCCGAGAGTTCAGCCGGCGTATGGTGTTCCCAGCCCTGCAGACCCACTGAGGCCAAGGCTTTTTTGGCCACAGCATGGCGGATTTTGGTGGGTTCACCCCGGTACAGCAGGGGCAGTTCAACGTTTTCCTGGGCACTGGTACGCGCCAGCAGGTTAAATCCCTGAAACACAAAACCCAGATAGCGCCGGCGCAACAGGGCACGCTGGTCCCGCGTCAGGGTTTCGACATGCACTCCGTTGAACAAATACTCACCGGTGGTGGGGGTGTCGAGACAACCCAAGGTGTTCATGGCGGTGGACTTGCCGGAACCGCTTGGGCCCATGATGGCGACAAAATCACCCGCATCTATCGCCAGATCAACACCGTTGAGGGCCTGTAACGCGGTCGCTCCCTGGCCGTACATTTTGGTCACGGCCCTGAGTTCAATCAGCGGCAGAGCGCTCATGGTTTTGTAGCGCCACCTGCACGCTGGTCGGTGATTACAGCCATATTTTCTGTCAAGTCACCAGCGGTGATTTCGGTCATGCGGCCATCGCTGATGCCGGGGGTAACGTTCACCACAACCGGTGCACCGTCACGCAATACCCAGACTTGTTTGATGGAACCACCAGTGGCGGTCTTGCGTGGCCCGGTGCGGGGCATGCGTGGCATCACGCTGGTCATGATGTTGCCAGCTGATTTGCCAGGTGCAGCAGCCGTTTGCGGTGAAAAGCGCAGCGCCGTGTTGGGCACCAACAGCACATTTGTGCGTTCAGCTGCGGTGATGGTGCTGGTGGCTGTCATGCCGGGGCGCAGGCTCAGATCCGCATTTTCCACGTCCAGCAGGGTCTGGTAGGTGACCACGTTGTCGGTGATGGTTGAGCCATAGGCGACGCGGGTGATGGCTGCCGGAAAGCGTCGACTGGGGAAGGCGCTGACGGTAAAACTGGCTTTCTGCCCCATTTGGATACGACCCACATCGGCCTCATCGACATTGACTTGCAAGCGCATCTGGCGCAAGTCTTCGGCTACTGTAAAAAGCGTGACCGCTTGCAGCGAGGCCGCCACCGCGTTGCCAGGGTCGACTGAGCGCGTCAGCACCACGCCGTCTGTGGGCGAGCGGATCGAGGCTTTTGACAGGTTGGTGTCATCGGTAGCCAAGGCGGCACGCGCTGAATCAACATTGGCGCGGGCACTCAGCTCAGCCGCATTGGCACGCTCCAGCGTTGCGCGACCGGTGTCGAGTTCGGCCTTTGAAGGCACCTTGCCGCCGGAGAGTCTTGCCACTTCATCCAGCCTGGCCAGTGCCGCGCCGCTTTCGTTGACGGTGGCAAGCGCCTGCGCCAACTGGGCTTGGGCGCTCGCCAGTGCCGCTCGTGAGCGAATCACCTGATCTAGCAACTTGGCGGTATCCAACTCGACCAGCACTTGGCCTTTTTTTACCCGGTCGTTCACATCCACCAGCACCCGCAGCACGATCCCTGACAACTCGCTGCCGACGTTGACTGAGCGGGTAGGCTGCAAGGTTCCGTTGGCCGTGACGGTGAGGGTCAGGTTGCCGCGCGTGGCGGGTTCGGTGACATAACTTGGCGCTGCGCTTTTTTGCTGATTTTGCTCTAAAACGTAGTAGCCACCTGCACTTGCAGCTATCAAAAAAAGAGTTACCCAGAGCCCCCGCCGGCGCCACCAAACGGGCTTTGGGGGGGCTTGCAGCAAGTCTTGCAAGTCGTTGGCAACGGAGGTCTGGGAGCTTGTTGAGGTTGTGTCGGTCATGGTGATTTTTTAGTTAAGGCCGCCACCCAGTGCCTTCACCAGGCGAACATGGTCGGCACTGATATCGGCTTGGGTGCTGGCCACGCTGTCTTGCACGCTGAGCAAGGTACGCTGGGTTTGCAACACCGTCTGAAAATCGATCAGACCGCTGGCATAGCGCTGCCGTGCCAGCAATGCCGAGTTTTCGGCTGCTGTTGCGGCACTTTGCAGATGGGTCAGTCGAGTTTGGTCACCGGACAAGGCAACCAGCGCGTCTTCTACATCCTTAAGTGCGGCAAGCACTGTGCTTTGGTAGGCCGAGCGGGCTTGCTCCAGTGCGGCTTCCTGCGCAAGCACCTGATTTTTGGCGGCATCAGCGTCAAACAAGGGCACCGAAAGACTGCCCAGGGCGCTGGAGGCTAGGCTTGCCCCGTTGCTCAGACCCGCAAGCGTCAGTGCGCTCAACCCGAGCGATCCGCCAAGACTAAAACTGGGATAGCGGGCCGCCTCAGCTGCACTCACCCGGGCCAAAGCTGCACTGATGCGGTGCTCGGCGGCGCGCACGTCAAAACGTTGGCGCAGCGTTTGAGCAGGAATGTTTTCGACCCATTTTTGCTCAGCCTGTGGCACCGGGTGAGCGACTTGCAGCTGGGTATCAAGTTCAAGCGGGCGCTGGCCGGTTAACACGGCCAGGCTGTGCCTGATTTTGGCAAGGTTGGATGTCACCGTTGGTATTTGGGCCAGGGTTTGTTCAACCGAAGTGCGGGCCTGCTCGACATCCAGCGAAGTGAGCAATCCAGCTTGCGTCCGCCATTCGGTGATTTGCAGCGTTTCTTGTTGGCTGGTCAAATTGCTTTGGGCGATATTGAGCTGAGCTTGCAGACCACGTATCTGGATATAGGCCAGCGCCACTTCAGCCGCCACAGAGACTTGCACATCTTGCAGAGTGGCTTGAGCGGCCTGGGTGTCGGCCGCACTTGCGTTGAGCCCACTTTGGTTGCCGCCAAACAGGTCGAGTTCCCAGCGCGCATCCAGACCCACCCTGAAACTGTTGCTGAAGGCGCTGGTATCGGTGCCCGAGCGCTGTGCGGTGCCAGAGGCGGACAGATTTGGTAACAGGCTAGCGCCTTTGATGTCTCGCAGCGCCCGTGACTGCTGCAGTGCGGCCTGCGCTGCCCGAATACTGGTATTGGCCTGCAGCGCCTGGTCAATCATTTGTGTAAGGATTTGATCATGGAACTGGTTCTGCCAGCTTGCCGTAACACGGGTGCTTTCGGCCGCCACCGGGGTGCCGACTTGACTGGCCGGGTTGGCGCAACCCAGCAGCAGCGCTGTGACGAGGTATATCGCAACCCAGTGGCCGGAGCAAGGCAGAGGCAAGCGCTTGTGCCGCACATTGGAGAGTTCAAGAGGTTTTAAGGGCATCGGGTGGGTCGCTAGGTTGACCCGATGATTGTCCGGCAATGCCGTGAACCAAGGGTTGAAGCGAAGTGAAAAGTCTTGTAAATTTATTTATACCGTCTAAGGGTATTTTTCTAACTGGCACTGCTGATTTTTTTCAGTTGGTACAAAACTTCAAGCGCCTCCCGTGGGCTTAATTCATCAGGATTAATGGCTAAAAACGCCGTCTCTATTGCGCTAGAAGCTACAGAATCAATAGCAATCGGGGGTGCAAACAAATCAATCTGGGTCTGCTGCTGGGTGGCTTGGGATTCCAGGGCTTGCAGGGTGCTGCGGGCATGGTTGAGAACGGCTGCAGGCATTCCGGCCAGGCGGGCAACCTGTATGCCATAGCTTTTGCTGGCCGGGCCGCTCTGGATTTCGTGCAGAAAAACAATGTCGCGGCCGGATTCAGCGGCGCTAACGTGCACATTGATGGCGGCATGGTGGGTGGCCGGGAATTCGGTCAGCTCAAAGTAATGCGTGGCAAACAGAGTATAGGCTTGGGTCTTGTCGTGCAATTGGCTGGCAATCGCGCTGGCTAACGCCAGGCCGTCAAAAGTGCTGGTTCCACGGCCTATTTCGTCCATCAATACCAAAGAATTGGGTGTGGCTGCATGCAGAATTTGCGCCGCCTCAGTCATCTCCAGCATGAAAGTCGATTGCGCGTTGGCCAGATCGTCGGCCGCGCCGATGCGGGTGTGAATGGCATCGACGGGACCCAGGCGGCAACGCTTGGCAGGCACATAACTGCCCATGCTTGCCAACAGCGTGATGACCGCAATTTGGCGCATATAAGTGGACTTACCGCCCATGTTCGGGCCGGTAATGATTTGCATGCGCTGCTTCTGGCCCATGCGGGTGTCGTTGGCAATGAAAGCACCCGAGCTGGTTTCTGCCAATCGTGCCTGAACCACCGGATGGCGCCCGGCCTCGATCTCGATGCATGGCTCCTTGACAAATTGGGGCGCACACCAGTCCAGCGTCAAACTGCGCTCAGTCAGTGCGCACAGTGCATCCAGCGTGGCCAGGGCACGCGCCAACTGTGTCAGCGCTGGCACAAATGCTTGCAACTCGTCGAGCACTTGGTCGTACAGCCACTTTTCACGCGCCAGGGCCCGCTCTTGGGCACTTAAAGCCTTGTCTTCAAAGGCTTTAAGTTCGGGGGTGATGAAGCGCTCGGCATTTTTCAGGGTCTGGCGGCGCCGGTAGTCATCGGGTACTTTGTCGAGTTGGCCTTGTGAGACCTCAATGAAAAAGCCGTGAACCCGGTTGAACTGAACGCGCAAGTTGGCAATACCCGTGCGGGCCTTCTCTCGCACTTCCAAATCCAGCAGAAAACCATCGCAGTTGGTTTGAATAGCGCGCAACTCATCGAGTTCGGCATCAAATCCAGTTGCCATCACACCACCGTCTCGCACCAGAGCAGCTGGTTCAGGATGAATGGCATTTTTCAACAATTCTGAGCACCCTGGTGGTGACCGAAGGCGTTCAGAAATTTCAGTTAAATACGCCTCTAACGTAAGCAGGACGGGCGCTAGTAGCTCTGTTTTTTGCAGTGTTTGTTGTAAACCTAGCAACTCGCGTGGACGTACCTGCCGCAGCGCAATGCGGGCGGTTATACGCTCCACGTCGGTGCTGCCTTTGAGTTGCTGGCGCAGTTTTCCCCAGGGACCCGCGCCAGACTGCAGGGCTTGACCATCACGCAGGGCGGCGATGGCATTGAGGCGTTGCTGGGCCTGCGCACGTTCCCGTCTGGGCGATACCAACCAGCTTTTGAGGAGGCGACTGCCCATGCCGGTCATGCAACTGTCCAGCAACGAAAACAGGGTAGGGGAGTCTTCACCGCGCAGGGTTTGCAGTAACTCCAGATTGCGCCGGGTTGTTTGGGGCAGGTCGATCAACTCACCCGCACGCTGCACCCGCACGCTGTGGATATGGCTGAGTGGACGCCCTTGGGTGTGCTCGGCGTAAGCCAGCAGCGCGCTGGCAGCTGCGTGGGCCTGGCTCAGGTCCTGCGCTTGCCATGGCATTAAAGATGCGGCTTGCAGAAGTTCTTGCAGCTTGCGCTGGCCCAGACCGGCATCGAACTGCCAGTCGGGCCGTACCGACATCGAGACCATGCCGTTGGTTAAAGTTTGGCGCAGCCGTGTTTCAAAAGTGGGAGTGGCACCGGCACTGAAGATCAGTTCACCCGGGCTAATACGAGCCACCCAGTTGTGCAAGTCATCGGGTAAGCATTCGGCCAGATGCACTTCGCCCTGTGTGACACTCAACCAGGCCAGCCCACAAGTGCTGCGTACGCCCTGGTGTACCGCCAACAGCATCGACTCGGTTTTCTCGCCCAGCAGTTCCAGATCAGTAAGCGTGCCTGGCGTGACCACGCGCACCACCTTGCGTTCGACCGGACCTTTGGAAGTGGCCACATCACCGACCTGCTCGCAAATAGCCACTGATTCACCCAGTTTGATGAGTCGAGCCAGGTAGGTTTCGACCGCATGAAATGGCACGCCCGCCATCAACACCGGCGCACCGGCAGAATGACCGCGCTGCGTCAATGTGATATTGAGCAGACGGGCGGCTTTTTCGGCATCTGCAAAAAACAGCTCATAGAAGTCGCCCATACGATAAAACAGCAGGGTATTTGGGTAATCTGCTTTCAGGCCAAAGTACTGCTGCATCATGGGTGTGTGTTTTTCACCTTCTTTTGAAAGCTCAAATGTTTTATTTTTTTCTTTTAACATCAACTACTTAAAGGCCTTTCTTCATCCATTTTGGAATGGTATTCGATTGTCCCGCTTCGGGAAAAACATACAAAAATTCAGCTTACCTGTGCTGCTTTTCAAATGACAGCTAAACCCAGGTGCTCGTCTGTGCAGGATCTGCTGAAGCAGAGTTCAATGCTCAGCAGAGTCCACATTTTGAGCAGCATCTTGCGTCACAGTTTATGTGATGATCGCCAATAAAACGCCTATGCAGCGCAAGTGGAATGTCCTTTCAGTGGCAAATTTTGCATCGCAAAACACCTGTCAACCCGGAGCTGCAGCTATTCGTCAGTCCAAATCGTGTGGAATTCGAGGCTAACGAAAAGGGCATAATTTTGCGCTTGGGCGTTTTCAGCTGAAGTAAGGGAAAATACCATCCTGTTAACGTTTGGTAATTCCATTTCTAAATCATTCGTGTCGAGGCATTGAGCAGCAGACATTGGCAAGGCGAGACCATAGCGACTGGGATGATTTAGAAATGGAGTAAGTTGTGTAGCAGCACTTTTGTCTGCGTGCACCAACCAAGTAACGAAAACGACCAAGCGGGTGTCCTACCAAGGATTCTCAATAGGTGTCCCGGTCAGCGTATGGCATCAGCATCAGACTCCATTCGAGTCAGTCTGTAGGACTGGAAATTCAGCTTTTGCTTGCAAGTTGACACATCAATGTCACGACTTTTCGTTACGCTCCAATTTATCCCTGTAACAATCAAAATCCGAAGAGGTCACCATGTCTGCAGCTATTTACCGTCTTGAGAGTTCACATCCCATGTTTGGGCCACTGCTGCCGATTGCCGGTGTCAAATTATTAAATGTGGTTGACCGCGTAGTGGCCACAGTCATGGCCGCAAAAAGCATGACCAAGCCATGTGGTCATGAAATTCGTGTCGTTC
>CAIYNH010000644.1 GCA_903927495.1 uncultured beta proteobacterium | reverse complement strand
GGGATCCGACCCCAAAATCACTGCGCCTGTGACGGTTGCGGACGGCGAAATGCAAAGTCCAGTTGTAATCGGTGCCAGACTCGGGGTGAAGCCGCTGACCCACTCAAGCACCCGAGGGCCGAATCGGGATCCGACCCCAAAATCACTGCGGCTGTGTCGGTTGCGGACGGCGAAATGAAAAGTTCAATCGAGATCTGAGAGTATTCGGCGCAAAAATCAAACCAATCACCGCAAGGTGTCTGAAGGTATTACCCAATCCGTCGTGCGTCAAGAAGTCAGCCCACAGAGCACCGACCACATAAGGCTGTTCGGCTCCCCTCTTGCCCGGCGGGGCGAGAGGGGTTGGGGGAGAGTGGGGGCGAGTGCCTAAAAACCACAACGCAGAACTTAACAATTCCCAGTCAACAGTTCAAACCAACAGGTTGTGACTTCAATTCAGCGAATCATCGCCAGTCAGCTGCTGCGTTTCAGCAGCACCAAAGTTAAGAAAATAATAGGCTATTACCCATACTGGCAATGCACAGAGCACTATTGAACTAATAACACCGTGGCAAATATTCCGTGATATTGGGGTCTGAGCCCGACTCGGGGTGAAGCCGCTGCACCACTCAAGCACCCGAGGGCCGAATCGGGATCCGACCCCAAAATCACTGCGGCTGTGACGGTTGCGGACGGCGAAATCAGACCCCAAAATCACTGCGGATGTGACGGTTGCGGAGAGCGGCATGCAAAGTCCAATTGAGGGCAGCGCGGATTCGGTGCAAATAGAAACTAACCCTTGCAAGGTGTCTGAAGGTATAACCCAGGCCGTCGTGCTTCAAGAAGTCAGCCCACGGGTGACCGGCCACATAGGGCTGTTCGGCTCCCCTCTCAATTCGGGGTGACACTACTGACCGACTCAAGCACCAGCAGGCCGAATTGGGATCCGAGCCCAAATGAACTGAGACTTTGGCGGTGCTTCAGCCAAGGAAATTCGAGTGCAATTTTGGTCCTGGACTAGATATGTGTCGGGTTGAAATAATTCCCCGAGAAACTTCGCTGTAGTGCCATGTCGATGCCGGTCAGTCGAAATGGTAGGTTTTATCGCAGTTACACTGGCCCCAATCTTTAGCACCACAGAAATTGGGGATTTGAAAATGCAGCGCCGACTTGTTTCTCTCCGTATGTTATTTTGTTTTTTGGGTTTGGTGATGGCACTGCCTTCCCATGCATTTCTGGATCAACTATTGGCACCTTTGACATCGGCACTGTCCACGGCCGGTAGTGCCAAGCCTTCGCAGGAGGTTCAAAATCAGTTGACTCCACAGAATAGTCCAAGCCTCCAAAGTTTGCAGACAGCCGCTTGCGCAGGTCAAAAGAATCTCAGCGCCAAAGCCAAAGAGGCTTGCAAGCCACCCGCCCCCAATGCTCCCATTGTTCCCATGATCTTGACTCGTCCTGTGGACAAATTGGATGCCTTGTTTACCGGGCAAGAAATATCGGGCGACCAGTTGCTGCTGGAGATCAAGGGCCTGCAGTCAGCTATCGCCACCCAGAACCTGAACAAATCCATGGTCATGTTGATGGGGGGGCTGACTTCGCAGGCAGGAACGTCGAGCGCTGCTGGTTTCTCGGGAACTAACTTTTTTTCATCGTTGATGAGTTCTGCAACCGATGTATTGCTTGATAGTTTGGTTTCGGAGTTGTCTTACCAATCACTGAATTACTTTTTTTCGCAGATGGCCAGTAAACCCGGTTTGCTCAAAGATGTAAGTGTGACCCTGCCCAAGGCAGATGCCACCATGACGGCCGATATGAAGCAACAATTGGTGAATATGGCCAGTTTCCTGGTGGCCATCAAGGCCTCAGGCAAAATCATCGATGCTGCGGATCAAGACTTTGAGGCAGCGAAGGACAGCTACAAAAAGGTGCTGGAAGGGCGTATGGCGGCGGCCAAACTGCTGGGAGATGCGTTTTATGCCCGTGCTGGACTGGAAAAATCTCAGGAGGAAAGCAAGTCCTATCTGAACCCCGAGCAGCAGGAGTTTTTGGCTGCCATGCGTGACAAGACCCCGGATGATTTGATGAAGAACTTTGCCGTTCAAAATATGGCTCTGGAGTATTTTCGCAAGAAAGATCCGGCCAAGTACGCCGATTACAAAGCAGGGGTGACTGAATTCAAATCGCACTATGGTGCCTATGCTCGAACAACTGTGGGTGCGGCTTCGATGGTGGGGTTTTCAACGCTTTTTCTGAAAAAAGCGAAGAACATGATTGAAAAAAATGGGCTCATGGCGGCACCTCATTTGATCGGTATGGTCGGTTCAGGTTTGAGCGAAACGGTCAGTCTTGTGCCGCGACTTACCAAGGTTTTTAATAGCTCCCCGGACTTGCAGGACGGCTCGTTCTTGGTGCGGGCACCGGATGGAAAGGTGCTTGGAGAGTTGTCGGCCAGCAAGACTTTCTCCAGTCTTAGCGAAACGAGTCGTGCCGCGTTTCAGACGGCCTTGTTCAAGGACGGTCAATTGGGCTACTTTGGCAATTTTGGGGAGAAATTTCCCGATGCGGGAGGGCGCGTTTTGGACGCACTGGTTCAAAAGGAGAACCGGACTAAGCTGTCGAAAGACTATTTTGAACGCGAAGAGTGGCCTGATTTTTCTTTTCAAAACGTGCTGTCAGGCGAAGGCGACAGTGTCGATGCGAAACAACTGCGCCAGTTCAAGAGCGACCTGTTTCGCTCTGCCCCGGTACTGACTGCGACCAATCCGGATCAGCTAGCCATTGCCGTGGTGCAGCAAGACGTACGTGATCGGCTCTCAAAGTGGGACAACTCCATGTTGCGTCGCATCATTCTGTCGAATCGATCTTCAACACAAGTCGGTGTTGAGGTGGCGCTTAGCGGGTACACCGTGGCAGTGGATTCTCCGGGTATGAAGGGAATCATGGAATACGAAGAAATGGCTGTAGCAGGTTCGGATCACGCCGTCACACGGCAGGTGGCCAGCGATCGTGCGGTCACCAAGACAGAGGCGAAAGCGCCGCCTAAAAATCAGCTTAAAGCCAAGACCAAACCAAAGAGTGAAGCCAAATGAGATTTGCCACTGCGCTTATGTATTCGTTTTTGCTGGCCGGGCTGGCAACGCCCATTTGGGCCCAGGACAGCAAGGACATCAAAATCCCCTCCGGGGTTGACCCCTTTCGTCTGAAATTGTTAAAGAAGGCGGAAAAACTCAAGGTCTATGTCAACATGGTTGGCATCGGCGATGCCAAAGACGAAAAAATGCTCTTTCCACAATCCAAAAGCGATGCGGTTGGGACGCATCGCCAAATGAATGCGCGTTTTGAGAGTGCCGTCAAAAATACCGAGCGTTTTGATGCTTTTAGTGACACCTCGGGTGGCGTGCGGGATCAGTCGGATCTGGTGGTTGAGGGCATGATCGTCGCCGCGACGCAAAATATTGAAGATTACGAGGCCATCAAAAAAGCCGTGACCACGGTGCGTCTGGACATCAAAATCAAGGACACCAGCAGTGGTCGGATCATCAAGGCGCGTACCTTGACGGGGGTGTATGGCGATCAAAAAGGCGAAGGCACCGTGATTCGCGGTGACAGCGAATACAAGTCCAAATCCGCCGAGTTGGCGGCAGATTACGAAAAAGCGTTGCAAGAGGTGTTGGTGATTGGCGCTGGCTATCTGGAGCGCTCGATCCGGCCACTGGGCGTGGTGGATGAAGTAGAGGGCGACATCCTGACCTTGATTGGTGGCTCCAACCATGGTGTTCGGCCGAATGACCGGATGGTGATCTTCAGGGCCAAAACCAAGCGGGTTGGCGAGGTCGAAACCTTTGGCATCATGCGCTCGATTGGGGTTGTGGAATGTGACACCGTGAACTCTGACAGCAGCCAGTGCCAGGTCAAAATCAAGAGCAAGGATTGGCCGGCTGTAAAAGATGATTTTGCGGTGCTCGGTGACAGCAGTTTAAAACTTGCCGGAGAGTGAACTATGACGCTCCCTCAAATTCTCAGAATCTGCGCGATGCTGGCTGTTT
Organism: uncultured beta proteobacterium; assembly: GCA_903927495.1. Taxonomy (GTDB): domain Bacteria; phylum Pseudomonadota; class Gammaproteobacteria; order Burkholderiales; family Burkholderiaceae_C; genus Rhodoferax. The sequence goes on along the minus strand of CAIYNH010000644.1, from coordinate 2,751 downwards.
TGGCACTTTCGACACTGACTCATGCGCAATCGGTAACGGTGCTTTACAAAAGGTCGAGCGAGCAATCCATGCCGCGCACTGACACGGCTGTGCAGTCTGCGCTGACCGCTTTCGAGCGCGAACTGATTGACCGGGGCGTAGAGGTGATTCAGCCCGATGCCAAAACCTATGCCGTGCTTGACAAGGCACCAGACACCATCGTCACCTTTTCTGTCGATGCCGGCTTGAGTTTGCTGGTGGATGCCATCAAAACCAGTCGTCCCAACCCGGGCACGGAAAACGCTTTTGCTGAGGTCAGGCTGCGCGCGCGCCTGTTTCATGGAAGACAGGTTTTGAGCTCGCTGGCGGGCAGTGGTCAGGTCGGTTACCGACTGGGCTCCGAAGACAAAGCCTATGAGGTGGCCGCTGATAGGGCGGTAAAAAAACTGGTTGATACCGTGATGGCCAAGCTTGAACAGGCTCCACGTACCAGTGGGCCGGCCAAGCTTGACTCGGTACCCGAGCTGAATGCTGCCGTTTTGCCCAAACCCGCGAAAACCTGGGGGCTGCTGGTGGGGGTGTCGAATTTCTCGAATGTGCGCAAACTCAACCCCAAAGCAGGTGTAGACGATCTCAATGGTGTCAAGGGCGATGTGGCTTTGGTGAAGAAGACGCTGAAGGAGTTGAATGTGCCAGAGAGTCAGCTCAAGGTGCTGACGGACGGGGAGGCCAGCACCGCTGCTTTGCGCAGCGCATTACGTGAGCTGGGGGCCAAAACTGGCGCTGATGATTTGGTGGTGTTTTATCTGGCCTCTCATGGCATGCCCAAACAAGAAGGCATTTCAGGCTTTGGCTACCCGGTGACTTTTGATACCCGCTTTTCGGACAAGGACTCAATCATTGATTTTGAAGAGTTGCAGGCCTTGTTAAAGGCGTTGCCCGCCAAGCGGGTGTTGTGGATTGCCGATACCTGCCACTCAGGCGGTGCCACCCTGGGGCTGCCGGTGGTCGAAATTTCGAGCCGTGGGGTGCGCATTGGCAAGCCAGTCACAGGTTTGTCAACCCGGGCCGCCACCACCGGAACTGATGAAAAAGACTTTGCCGTACTGAGCTCGGCCAAAGAAGACCAAGTGGCCCTGGAGGATGGTGAAAATGGCTTGTTTACGCTGATGCTAGCCAACGGTCTGCGCAACACCAAGGGGGCGGAGAGCATTTACCGAGTGTACAAATCGCATCTCGAAGCGCAAGTGCCCGAACGCTCCCGGCAACTTGACCCGGGCTACTCGCAGCAACCGTCGTTCGCCCGCTCGGGCAAAGGAGACGCGATCAGGTTTTAGCGTGATTGGCAAAAACTGGCATGCAATCATCTGAAAAGCCCGGTCTTGAGAGCGCTTTTTCGGGCTGACCCTGAATGGCGCTGGGCTATATTAGTTTTCATCCGAAACCAGATGAAACTTCATGTCCCTATTTGTTGCCAATCGAATTTTTCTCTTGACCTGCGTGCTGGCTGCGGGCTTGGCGGGCTGTGGTGGCGGGGGTAGTGGAAGTGCCACTGCCAGTGCAGCAGTTACCGATACCACCGGTGCCACCTCCGGTACCACCCCAACAAGCACCACCAAGGCATCGACCTTAGGCTTGACCGTAATTTCAGGGGTGGCTTCTACCGGTGCGCCGGTGATGGGGGCAAGTCTGCGCATCATGGATGCCAATGGTGCAGAAGTCGTGTTACTTGATCCGAGCACAGGAACAGCCTATCCGGCGGGTCAGAGTGTCGTGAAAACCGTGGTGGCTGATGGCTCTTATCGGGTCACACTGGCCAGCGCCAGTCAGGCCTTGCCCTTGCTGATTCAAGTCGCGGGAATTGACGCCTCGGGCCTTCCATTGCTGTTGCATTCGACGCTGTCAAACGGAACCTTGCCCCTGATCGCCAATGTGACACCAGCAACCGATGCCGTCGTGGCCATGGTTTTGGGGGCAAACCCACGCGATATTTGGCTCAATGCGGCGGCCAGTACTGCCGCCCTCAGCAACTTGGGCACAGCATCAGTTCTCACTGCTGCTTCGGATCTGATCAAGACGGTGATCAAGGCCAACCTGACAGCAGCCAAATTAACAACGGTAGATTTTTTCAAAGACAGTAGTTTTGTTGCCAATAAAACCGGCCTTGACATGGCGCTGGAGGGTTTGCGCTTTCAGATTGTCAAAACCAACGCCGGCCTGGATCAACTCGAGTTGAGCAACAAGTTTGTCTCGCGTGCGGCGCCTGAAGTCAAAATTGATCTGGCCAAGGTCAAGGCCGAGTTAATCAAGACCACCGGTGGGTTGCCGGCGAATGCGATTGGCTCGACACTTAAAATCACCACCAACCCGACGATTGTGGCGGCCAATCTGATCACGGTGCCAGCGGTTTTGGCAACGCTCGATGATTTTTCTGCGTACCTGAATCAACTCATTGCCCATTCAGCGCCGGCCTCTACAAAAGCCACCTTTGATGCCATTCCGGCAATGGCCAGTTATGTCATGCACAATGGTCGAACCAAGAGCCAGTTGACGGATTTATTGGTGACCAACACAGGCTCCAATCTGCAGTTTGGACGTTTCCTGATCACGGGATGTTTGGATGATCCGCTGCTGAGCACGGGTTGTACTCGGGTGGCGGTGTCCACACTGGTGTCTACCCGCGACGGCAGCATCAAAGCTGTATTCAGTGATGTCGCCTCTTACCAGGCTGGTGTCCTGGCCAAAGGTGCTGTTCCTGCCAAGCTACCGCAG
>CAIYNH010000643.1 GCA_903927495.1 uncultured beta proteobacterium | reverse complement strand
TTTTCACTTGCTTTTTCGGTTTGAGTTTTCTCGTACCGTTCCTGGTAGCACGTCCTCGGGCAGGATGCTTGCTCCCAGAGAAACTTTCCATCCGTTTTCTGGCATCTTGTAGGCGCGAACGTCGTCGGCAGCAGGGTGGATCATTTTTGAGATTTTGACCATCAGGCTGGCTATATTGGGCGAAGTTGCCTCAACCAAAAATACCGAATATTGAATCGGCACACCTTGCTTCTTCAAATATCTGAATAAACGCCCTAGGCGTTTTGGATCGGCGATGTCGTAAGTGACCAGATATCGGGCAGTTGCATTTTGACTCATGGTTGCCTCAGGTGTGAATTGATTTGAGTGCAGTTCGATGGAGGTGCACCAGATGAAGGGTCAACGCACTGGCGTTTCGGGCAACCCAGCGTTCGAACAGCTGTGTGGAAGTGGCAGTTTCTTCTGCTTTGTCGGCAAGCGTACCTGTGCCCAAATTCATTTCTGCCCACAGCAAATCACATAAGTCTTCATCTAAATCCATACTTTCCAATCTGGGGCCCCACAGTTGCGGTGTCAGTCCATGGCTGCCTAATTGTGCAGCTACATAGGCTAGGCACAGGCTGCGCAAGGTGTTGGGCAGATGGACGGCGTAATGGGCGCCATATACGTATTCACGCTTTTTTGCCTCCCACTCTCGCGGAGTAACCGAGACGGTGTGTTCATCACGCCAGCGCACCAAAGTGTCCATGCGTCGGGCACGTAGCCAGTTTTGGTACAGCTGCGCACCATCAGGGCGCTCCGCCCATAGCTCCAGCGCGGTGGATAAATTGGCGGTTTTGCGCGTTTGGGCGTAGATGCTGCCTACTACCTGCCCTTTCGAGTCCAACCATGTGATAGAAATGCCGGCGCGCATGCACAAGGCCAATGCTTTGCCGCTCCAGTCCACAACGTCGGTACTGCTGACCACTCGCGCCACCCGTGCCACTGGATACCGCGTGATCTGTGCGCTGGAGTTAGTGACAACCAGTGCTTCGTCGGTGCAACTCACCCGCTTTTGCTCGCGACTACCCAGGTAAAGTGCACGGGCACCGGGGCCGGGTTTAGTTGCGTTTTTGGGGGCGGAGTTCAACATAGCTCATCATCCTCGTCGGCTCGTGCCAACCAAACTTCCCCTTGGGCGCGCAGGCTGCGAGCCAATGCCTGGCACTGCGAGCGCAACCAGCGCCGCCACAAGACGCTGTTTTGTTCCCATTGCGAGTAATAGATTGCACGACCAGCTTTGCCAAGCAGGCAGGCACCTTTGTCGAGTGAAAAGTGCTCTTCACGCAGGGTGCGGCTTCGCAGCATTTCCCACACCCACAGGTCGATGACCGGGCGCAAGGGCTCGATCAGGTCGCTGGCAAGCGATTCACGGCCAAAACTGGGTCGGTGGTAAAAACCCAGCATCGGGTCAAGTCCGGCCAGCCCGCATGCATGAACGGCTTGCATGTGCGCCATGGTGTAACTCAGGGACAAGCAGACATTGACTGGGTCACGGGGTGGGCGGCGATTGCGCCCGGTGAAGTTCAGGACGGGGGCAAAAACACCGACCAAACCACCAAAGTAAGCTCTGGCAGCGGCACCTTCAAGTCCGAGCAGGGTTGGAAGAACGGGTGTAGGTGTTGCCTCGTTTGACTGCTCGGGGTGGGTTGGGTCCCGCGTTTGGCTACTGGCAAACAACTGAGTCCGAATTCCATCCAGCGTTTGAAGCGCATCAAACAGGGGCTTGCGGGCATCCGGTCTGGCTTCTTGCATGGTTAACAAGGTTCGACGCTGCCTTGTAAGCTTGCTGCGCACCAACCCTAGCGCCCACTGGCGGCAGGCTACGTCATCCATCACACGCTGAGCTTGTGCCAGACGCACGGCTGCATCGTTGTGTTGGCTGCCAAGCACAAGTGCCATTCGACGTGGTGAGCGAGGGCTCATCAGTACGGTGGTAACACCGGCTTCTGCAAGTTTCATCAGCACACCGGTGTCAAGTCGTGTTTGGGCACCATGGATCACGCATCGATCAAGCAATTTGATGGGCACAGTGCCACGGCGCACACCGGCCTCATAGAGGGCAAGGGTTTCGCCCTCCGTTTTGACTTCGAGTTGGGCGCGGTCAAGTAGCAGCAGGGCCATGGTCGTGTGCAGGTTATGGTTATTAAGGCTTGATGGATGGTCGTAGAGTGCTATCAAAAAGTAACGACTAGCCAACATAAAAATAGTCTGGATCCACGGGTTTGACGGCTTTGCCCAGAGTGTGAACGAGGCTTCGTGGGTCAAGGCGCAGCAGCAAGAAGCGGTCAGTGCACAGATCAAGCAGGGCACTCATGTCCTCAACCAGTTGGATGCGCTCAGCAGGAGTCA
>CAIYNH010000642.1 GCA_903927495.1 uncultured beta proteobacterium | reverse complement strand
GGGCCAGGCATTCTCTCGCCGGGATACGCCGTTCTTTCACGTTAAGGTTCGATGCAGGTATCAATCCTAGATCACCGCCATGTTGCGCTCTATCAGCTTATTGCGTTTCGCTGCGGTCCAGGTGATCAATCAATGTGCAGCAATCGCTTGGCCCAAACTCAGTCCTTAAACACCGCCGCCCGTTTGCCCATGTTGGCCATCATGGCTTCCTGCAAGTCGCTGCTCATCAACATGGCGGCGTTCCAGGTGGCAACATAGTTCAGGCCATCGGCTACCGAGTGGTCACGCGTGTAAGTGATCATTTCTTTCACGCCACGCACCGACAAAGGCGACTTGGACGCAATGTTGGCGGCTATTTCACGCACACCTTTTTGTAGCGCTTCACGAGATGCAAAGACCCGATTGACCAGCCGCATTTGCAAGGCTTCAGCCGCATCGAACTTGCGTCCGGTATAAGCCAGCTCACGTGCCATGCCTTCGCCGATGAGCCTGGGCAGGCGCTGTAAGGTGCCCACGTCGGCGGTCATACCGATGTCAATTTCCTTGATGCTGAAGCTGGCATCAGCCGAGCAATAGCGCATGTCGGCGCAGCAAATCAGATCCATGCCGCCGCCGATGCATGCACCATGGACAGCGGCCAGCACGGGCTTTCGGCAGCGCTCTAAAGATGTGAGAGTGTCTTGCAGGTCCAGTATGACCTGGCGCAGGTTTTCACGGGTGCGGGCCTCACAGTCGTTTTGAATTTGCTCGCCCAAACCCATCATCATTTGCAGGTCGATGCCGGATGTAAAAAACTTGCCTTCACCCTCCAGAATGGCCACCCGCGCCGCGGGAGTGGCATCGACCCATTTGAAGGCCTGTCGAATTTCGTGCCACATGGCCAGGTTCATGGCGTTGGCTTTCTCAGGGCGATTCAAGCGGATGGTGGCGATCTGATCCTGCAAAGTCACGGTCAGTGTTTGGTAGCCTAAAATGCTACTTTTTTCATAGCTACTTGAAACCGTCGATGTAGCGATAGAAGCTGTTTTTGTATTTAGCTTTTCAAGCACTATGGCCAACTCCAAACCTTGTTTTATGGCACGTTTGGCATCCAGCTCGGCGGCCTGATCAGCACCTCCGATCAGGTGCACGCTGCAACCAGCAGCCAGCAATTCGGCTTGCAATTCGCGCTGCGGTTCTTGGCCAGCACAGACGATGACGCTGTCCACCGGCAGCAGTATGTCTTTGTCGCCTACGGTAATGTGCAGCCCGGCATCGTCCACTTTTCGATAAGTAACACCGGCCAGCATCTCAACCGCACGATTTTTCAACGAGCTGCGGTGAATCCAGCCTGTGGTTTTCCCCAATCCGTCGCCGACCTTGCTGGCCTTGCGCTGTAGCAGGTAGAGTTTGCGAGGGGAGGCTTCGACGGGCTCAGCCCGAACGGAACGAGGCGCATTGGACGGCAACAGCCCACCGCGTTCACGGTAGTCGGTGTCAACACCCCATTCGGCAAAAAACTTGGCCTTGTCCAGGCTCGAACTGACACCCTCGTGCAGCAAAAACTCGGCAGTGTCAAAGCCAATGCCGCCCGCACCGATCAGCGCCACGCTTTGCCCAACGGGGCGCTTGTCGCGCAGCACGTCGAGG
>CAIYNH010000641.1 GCA_903927495.1 uncultured beta proteobacterium | reverse complement strand
GCTAACCCGACCTACAAAACTGATCTCTACAGCATCATTTGGCTTGCATCAAATCACCCTATAGCGCCCATTCAGAAAGCACAGGAAGCTACTTTTTCAGTAGCAATCACCCATCCTTCCAGCGAAGCGGCACGCTCTTCCTGCCGCACCATCAGGAAAAATCCAATGATCAAAACCCTCGCCAGCAAACTCGCCATCCTTACCACCATCCTTCTTGGCGCTTGCGCGTCGCCCACCGTCGTCCAATCTGTCAAGCCTGGCGACAGCGGTTTGTCTTGCGCCCAACTGCAAAATGAATACGCCGATGCCGAGCGCTTTCGCACGGAGGCCGACAAAGAGAAAAGTGTGACCGGCGGCAACGTCGTGCGCGCACTGCTGTTTTGGCCGGCCATATTGGGCACAGCCGCCAACGCCAATGAAGCCATGGCAGCGGCGGATTCACGCAAGGTGCATCTGGCCAACCAGATGGGTCAGAAAAAATGCGCCATTCCAACTGGATCCGCGGTCACTGATGCTGGCACTACGCCAACTTCACTGGCTGTGACTACTGCGCCAAAATCCAAAGAGGAAGAGCTGATCGAATTAAAGCGCCTGTTTGATGGCAACCTGATTTCAAAAGAGGCTTACACAGATCGCCAAAAGGCAATATTGAGCGGACCTTGACAATTAGTAAATTGCCACTGTTTTGATAGCTGACTATGCAGTATTGGCGTGCGTTGTGGGTTGTTTTGCATAGAACCGTAGCCCCTCGAACTAACCAGGAACTCGGCAAAATTGGCGACTGCCAAGGCCCACATCCATCGATGCTAATCTGGCCACCAACACCACGGCCACTTCTCTGATGGCTGCAACCTACATGCAACCCACTAGCAAGCCTGCCGATGTCACCCCAAAGTCCCTGCATACCTTGCTGAGTACTCAGCTGGATCAGATCAAGGCATTTAGCACGGCCACTCCGCCGACGCAGGTTTCTTCTGCTACCTCGGCCGGCCTCACTCAGGCGCAGATTGACTGGTTTACGACCATTCGCCGGCTGTTGTGGAATTCCACGGGCCCGGGCATGGTGTATTCGTTCTGATCAGATGACAACTTCGCTCCCAAAAGCGGGGACTTAGCCATACACGCAGTATGGGGTCCTCACCTTGCACATTGGTCGCTCTCTCATTCCCGTGTCCACCTCTCAATTCTGATCGCCACGGCAATTCACAAAGAAAGCCATGCCATTTCTGGGGGCGATTTCAAATAACATAGGCTCGCGAGATGCCAGTATTGACCACCCCACGCATCGGTATATCCGGCTTGGTTTCCGTAGATAAAATAACCTTCTTAAGCTTATTCAGAAAGCGTTGGCTGCTATTATTTTTCATTAGCTTAATAAGCCAGAAGCGGTGCTCTGGTGATTGTTACTTGCAATGTTAGTATTGCGGCGTAACACTTTTTCAGAGTTCGGCCATGCACACCATGATTACCAGCAAGGGGCAGATCACCACTGAGTTTGATGTGTGCCGTGGCGGTGCGTTTGACTTTGACCTGTTCCAGAGCCAGCTTGTCGGCGAATTTTGCTCTGGCCGGCCTAGACTTGATTGCACCGTAATCTGGCTGAATACCAACCTGCGAATAATCCGGGTTAAGAACCACCTGAAGGTACTGATTTAACTTTCATTCTGCATGAACTACACCTTTGCCTCTGCCACCATTTTGCTGATTCTGATCACCGACCCTATCGGCAATATCCCGATCTTTGCCAACGCGCTCAAGCATGTTGCGCCTCAGCGCAGGCCGTGGGTGATTCTGCGTGAGGTGCTGATCGCCTTTGTGCTGTTGTTGACGTTCATGTTTGTCGGTGAGGGTTTCTTGCGCTTGATGAATTTGAGTGAGCTTTCCTTGCAGATTGGCGGCGGCGTGATCTTGTTTTTGATCGCGTTGCGGATGATTTTTCCGCCCCCAAAAGTTACCGCAGACGAGGATTTGGGCGAACCGCTGATCGTGCCACTGGCGATTCCTGCCATTGCCGGCCCATCGGCCTTGGCCACGGTGTTACTGCTGGTGTCACAAGCACCTGAGCGGCGGCTTGAATGGATCGCGGCACTGTGCGTGACGATGACCATTAGCGCCACGGTGCTGGTGCTGGCTGAGCGCATTCAGCGGGTGGCGGGAGATCGCTTTGTGGTGGCACTGGAGCGACTGATGGGGCTGGTACTGGTGGCGGTGTCGATTGAAATGATGCTGCGTGGTATCAAGACCTTTGTCAAGCAACTCGCGTGAGTTTGCCGCGATAGTGAGCCATTGAGGCAATCACATGAGTTTCAGAACCTGGCTGATCCTGAGCCTGGCCGTGCTGCTGTTGCATCTGGTTCTATTGCAATCTCGACCCCTGAGCTTGAGTCAGGAACCCACCGGGCCGAGCCTTACGTTTGTCACCAGGACGATTTCAGTGCCACAAAAACCAGCAGCTACCGCGCCCGCCAAACCGATCCCCCGGTCCAACCGCCCACCTCAGGAAAATCAGGCTGCAGCACCTTCTGATAGGCCAGAACACACTATTGAAAACGTAGCACAAGAGGCACCAGGAACAGCCCCGAATGAAGCCCAGACCGCCGGCTCAGCACTGCCAACAACGCAAGCCGCCAACGCGCCAGCACCTTCTGCCAGCGACGCTGCCACCCCACCAACTGTGCAAACCTTTGAAACCCCACCGCAGCCGGGCACACACGAGCCCACCATCAACGCCGATGCTGTGCCAGCCTCGGTCAAACTGGTGTACAAAGTGGATTCCAACAAATTCCCATACATCCTGCGCAGTGAACTGCTGTGGCAGCGCACTGAAAACACTTACCAGGCGCGCTTGAGTTTTAGTGCTTTTGCGCAATCCAGAGTACAAACCAGTCGTGGTCAGATCAGCAATGTTGGCCTGGCACCTGAGCGCTTCTCTGACAAATACCGCAGCGAAGTGGCCGCACATTTCAACCACGAACGTGGGCTGGTGACCTTTAGCGCCAATACGCCAGATGCAAAACTTCAGCCCGGTGCGCAAGACCGACTGAGCGTGCTGGTACAACTGGCGGCGCTGGTGGCCAGCGCGCCCAACCGATTTCCCCCTAACACGACGCTGACGATTCAAACCATTGGCCCACGTGATGCCGACCTGTGGCTATTTACTTTTGCCGGGCAGGAGTTGCTTGAACTGCCTGGCGGATCGGTGCCGGGAATCAAGTTGGAGCGCAACCCACGGCAACTGTATGACCAAAAAGTGGAGTTGTGGCTGGCACCCAGCTTGAACTATTTGCCGGGGCGGATACGCATCACGGAAGCCAATGGCGACTACTTTGACCAAAAATGGGTGTCGAGCGAAGCCGCTGACAGCCCTTGAAAATGTCAATTACACCGTCAACTGTGGGGCAATCACAGATTCATGGATAATTTACAGCATGCACACGCTTTACGACTCTGAGACTTACTCGGTTACCCACATGCTGGCCAACGCGGTGGCTGCTGACATTCCCCCTGACTCCCTGGATGCTGGCCAGCAGTTGCTGATCGTGCCGCAATTGATACGCCACGGGTTTGAGATTGTCGACAAGCGCAGTGGCAAAGAGGTTTACCTGGACGGCTCCTGGGCCGAACTGTTTCAGCAGCACATTTCCGCCTGGCAATTAAAAACACCCAGCCAGGAAGAAGTTGAGAACACTTTGGAACAATATGCCGAGTTGGCGCAAAACCCGGTCGTCATGCATTAGGGATGCACAAATTGCTACGCTCGGACTTGCAACGGCACTAAAGAGTGCAGTGTCTTTTTACCCATCGCTTTGTTGGTCAGTCAGGCCGCAACTGCATGCAGCCAGCAACGTCAAGAGCGGTTCATTAAGTATTTCAGCACCTCACAGTTTTCCGCTTGCTGCGAAGCCAGTCGCGGTGTTTCAATTTTCCTGTTTCGATGAAGCTCACCCCCTGGGATGCCCTCGGCGGGCAATATGAATTGCGCCCGGGCGCACAGCACAGCGTGCTCGGGCACCGTGCTGTGTTGGATGCCGGACGGCTGAGCCATTTGCTGCATGGTCAAGCGCCGGATCAGGTTGTTAGTAAACTGGGCAGCGTCTTTACCCTGTGTGCGCATGCCCACCGCCGCGTCGCCAGACTGGCACTTGATGCGGCTGCCAGCACCCCCCAAATCGAATCTAGCGCCGAGCAGGTGTCGCTGTGCCTCGAAACTGCCCGTGACCACTTGCGCAGCATGGCACTCGACTGGCCTCAGCGTCTGCCACAGCACAGTGCCAGCAGCCAGAATATGGGTTGGCTGCGCGATTGCCCCTTGCCACTTGTTACCGCCCAACCCCTCACGCGATCAGATGCGGCGTGGAGTGCGCTGGAGCAACTGCGAGGCTGGCTGGAGGAAAAAATTTTGGTTCAATCAACTATTGGCTGGTTGGCCCGACATCGCGAGCCCGAAGCGTTGGCGCTTTGGTGCCAGGCCCAATCTTTGCAGTTAACACCCGCACACTGCCTGAGTCAATGGCACGCCTGGGCCCCGGTCTGTTCTCCTGAAGTGCGTCGCCTGGATGTACTCGATACCGATACCTCCTGCCAAAGCTCGCACTTGCAGCAGTTGGCGCACGACCTGATCAAGCAGCCTGACTTTGCTCAATGCCCGACCTGGCGCGGCCAGAGTGCTGAAAACGGACCCTGGACGCGCTTGCGACACCGAGCAAATCCAATGGCAAACACGGTCTGGACCCGCTTGAGTGCGCGCTGGCTTGAACTTGTTGAAATCGCCAGCATGCGTCCTCAGACATCTCCGCCATCGTGCATGCCACTGCTGTCCAGTGGGGCCCTGAAACTGTCCGAGGGACAAGCACTGGGTTGGTGTGAAATGGCACGCGGCCTATTGCTGCACTGGGTCCAGCTTGACCCACAGGGGAAGGTGCAGGACTACCGTGTGGTGGCTCCGACCGAATGGAATTTCCATCCCGAAGGTGCCCTGGCTCAGGCCCTGACGGCCTTGACAGCTACAGACACCCAAGCGGCACAATCTCTGGCAGCAGCGTTTGATCCGTGCGTGAGTTGCACGGTGCTTTTGCCATAACAAGCCTGGTTTTTGTGTTGATCGGGCAAAAAACCATTTGTGGCGTTGTAAAAAGTGGCTGGCAGCATTGAAATGGTGGGTCGCCACAGACTTGACCTCTGGACCAAAAGATTACACGGCGCAGATGTTGGTGAAGCTTGGCTATGCTGCTCACTTTGGATTAATCTACTGACTCGCTGAGCTTTATTGATGGTTCGATTGATTCAAGATTTCGTTGGTCTGAATACGCTGTTCTTTCACAGTAATTTCCATGAAATATTTGCTTCACCCCGAATGATGAAAGAAAATCCTGGAGCTACGCGAGGCTGTCTGAAGTCGTGCAAATCTATTGGCGCTTTGTCTGAGCGCGTTAAATTAATACCGGCGACCTACTCGTTCCCAAATTTGTTGCCATTAAGCACGCTCAAGTAAACAGAGCAGGGTCCTGTTACAGGAAAACTGGCAAATTTGCCGATTGGCAGCACATTCGCGCGTCGCACTTGCTGAGTTTGGTGTGTCGCGTCAAGAAATTTTCTGTGCATTGCTATGGCATGGGGGGCTTTTTTGTTCCGGTTGAAGTTCTTTCACAGTAAAAGCTTTAGAACCTGGTTCAAGTGTCGATTTATTATTAAATTGACTAACTTGGGATGGTTATCGACAATTTTTGGGGTGGC
>CAIYNH010000640.1 GCA_903927495.1 uncultured beta proteobacterium | reverse complement strand
TGCCGTCGGTGCCGTTCTTGAAGCCAACCGGGCTCGACAATCCGCTGGCAAGTTCGCGGTGCGTCTGGCTCTCGGTCGTGCGCGCGCCAATCGCGCTCCAGGCGATCAGGTCGCCCAGGTATTGCGGCGTGATCGGGTCCAGCGCCTCGGTGCCGCAGGGCAGCCCGAGGTCATTCAGATCGACCAGCAGGCGTCGCGCTACATGCAGGCCTTCGTCGATGCAAAACGAATCGTCCATGTGCGGGTCGTTGATCAGACCTTTCCAGCCGACCGTGGTGCGGGGCTTCTCGAAATAGACACGCATCACGATAAAAAGTTGCTTTTGAAGCTCATCAGCCAGGGCCTTGAGGCGCTGCGCATAGTCCATCGCCGCAGCAATGTCGTGGATAGAGCAGGGCCCCACAACCACCAGCAAGCGCGGGTCGCGGCCCTGCAAAATACGGGCCACCGTGGCACGTGCGCTGCTGACGGTCTGGGTGGCACTGGCGCTGGCAGGTACTGCGTCGTGCAGTTGCGCTGGCGGCAACAGGGTTTGTTGCGACAGCACGTTCAGATTTTCAAGGGCGTTCGGGAAGGTCATGATTTTGGATTTGGACTTACGCAAAACCGCCCCAACCAGGCATTTCACCGCAGTCAGTACGCTTTGTAGAACAAGTCGGTGCAACGCCGCAGAGACGGTTTTGTGTAAGTCCGAGGTATGAGAAAAAGGGTTTTAACGCTTATTTTATAAGCACGAGCTACTATATTGTTCATAGCAAAGTCAGATTCAAGCGAAAACTCCATGAAAGCTGGACATTGCAAAGATACCTGGCGATCCTACCCATCCCGGCCTTTCCTCAAAGACCAGGAGCGCTAACTTGGTTTTTAAACTGATCGGCTCGCTGGTCCGCTGATGTGCCCAGGTTTGCAGCAATGACACCATCACTGCTTCTTGTTATTGCGAAGCGTTAGTGACGACTTGTGCGATGCTTAGCTTTAGACTTTGTATTTCCTTCACCGCAATACCGCCAAAGTCGCAGTGATTTTGGGGTCGGATACCGATTCGGACGCAGAACCCAATCTCACGGCACAGCTTTAATTTGCTATCATTTCAATAGTTCTTCGTGCTTTGCCAGTAAGCTATCAGAGCATATTTATCTCTGAACTGCGGCGACAAAAATTCGGAACAAGGAACTGGCGATGAGCCGACCAAAAGCGTCATTGAGATCACAACGCAGCCAAAGGCTTGGGGCACAGCCTGATGTTCATGCACCGTCATCCACGGAGCGGCACGTTTCCGAATCCTCAAAGCTTGGGAAAATGAAACCCCTGCACCACCTGATGCGACAATTGCGCCATGAACTCAACGATCACTCCCTCCCCCTTCGCCCCCCTGAAGAACGACACTTTTTTGCGCGCTGGCCTGCGCCAGGAAACCGACTACACCCCGATCTGGATGATGCGCCAGGCAGGTCGATTTTTGCCCGAGTACCGCGCCACGCGGGCCAAGGCCGGCAGTTTCATGGGCCTCGCCACCAATACCGACTTTGCCACTGAAGTCACCTTACAGCCGCTGGACCGGTTTCCAATTGATGCCGCCATTTTGTTCAGCGACATCCTGACTGTGCCTGATGCCATGGGTCTTGGGCTGTCGTTCGCTTTGGGCGAAGGTCCCAAATTTGCCACGCCGGTGCGCGACGAGGCAGCAGTGGCCAAATTGCAAGTCCCTGACATGGACAAGCTGCGTTATGTGTTTGACGCGGTCACCTCCATTCGCAAAGCCCTGAACGGACGCGTGCCACTGATCGGTTTTAGTGGCAGCCCCTGGACGCTGGCCTGCTATATGGTCGAAGGCGCAGGCTCCGACGACTACCGCCTGGTCAAAACAATGCTGTACAGCCGTCCAGACTTGATGCACAAAATGCTGCAAATCAACGCCGATGCTGTGGCGCTGTACCTCAACACGCAAATTGAAGCTGGTGCTCAAGCCGTGATGGTTTTTGACAGTTGGGGTGGCGTACTGGCGGATGGTGCGTTCCAGGAATTCAGCCTGTCCTATACCCGCCGGGTGCTCTCACAGTTGCACAAGGTGTACAACGGTGCACGCATTCCCAGTATCGTTTTCACCAAGGGCGGCGGCTTGTGGCTCGATGAGATGGAACAACTTGACTGCGACGCGCTCGGTCTGGACTGGACCGTCAACCTGACCAAGGCACGCGCCATCGCTGGTGGCAGCAAAGCCTTGCAAGGCAACCTCGATCCCAACGTGCTGTTTGCGCAACCGGCCCAGATTGAAGCCGAAGTGATCAAGGTACTCAACGCATTTGGCACACCGCACAGCGGAGCTGGCACAGGCCCCACCCACATCTTCAACCTCGGTCATGGCATTAGCCAGCACACACCGCCCGAGCATGTCGCGGCGCTGGTACAAGCGGTGCACCAGCACTCGCGTCTCATGCGCGGTGCCTGCTAAGCACCACCACAACCCGGCTTGACCATTTGCGCCTGATTTTCCTGTTTCGTAGCACTTTTCAGACCCAATTTCTAGCCCAAAAGACAAATTTGCTGCTTACTTATGCACAAAATTAGGTCTGCCGGTAACTCTCACGCCAAGATCACTTGGCAACTGCTACCAAACAAATAGCGAAGCTAAGTTGTTGATTTATATAGGTTTGAAAAATTGCCCAAAATATAGGCACTGCAAGGAAAGCCTTGATTTGCAAGGCTTGGAGGGGTTTCCGGACAATCTATCAACAAAGTTATCCACAGAAAACTTGGATGACTCACAAAACCTCAAGGAATCAACAACTTAAAGCTTGTTTCGCCAGTTCACTTGAACAATTCACCCCAACTCGAACATACGCCATGGCGTTTCATATCCCGGTTTTGCTGCACACCCCGGCTTACAGTCAGGTGGCTAGTGCACTTACTTATCTGAGCGAGCATGACTTGCCCGCCGGCACCTTGGTGCGGGTGCCACTGGGGCAGCGAGAGTTGCTGGGAATCGTATGGCAGCGCAAACCGCACTCATCTGAACCCGAAATTGCAAAGGAGAAACTGCGGCCGATCGTGGCCGCGCTGGATGCGCTGCCACCCCTCAGCACTCACTGGCGTGCACTGGTTGATTTCGCGGCCAGCTACTACCAGCGCGCAACTGGTGAAGTTGCGCTGGCCGCCCTGCCGCCACAACTGCGCGACCTGAAGACGGTACAACTTGCCAGGCGGCTGAAAAAGAAATCATCGATGAATTTCCCGATGCCAAACAGTCCGCAACTTGCTGCTGTTTCAGTAGCACTCACCGAAGAACAGTCGGCAGCTTTAGCTGATTTCAACGCACGAACCGGGCCATTTTTGCTGTTTGGTGCCACCGGCAGCGGCAAGACCGAAGTGTTCATGCGATGCACCGCCGAATTGCTGGCACGCTCACCCGACGCACAAGCACTGGTCATGGTGCCCGAGATCAACCTCACCCCGCAACTTGAAGAACGCTTCAAGGCGCGTTTTTGCAGTATGTTCGGCGAGCATGCCGTGGTCTCCATGCACAGCGGCATGACACCAGCCCAGCGTCTGAACAGCTGGATGGCGGCCCATACCGGCGTAGCGCGCATTGTGTTGGGCACCAGGATGGCGGTTTTTGCGTCCATGCCACAACTCCAATTGATCATCGTCGATGAAGAACACGACCCGAGCTATAAGAGCCATGAAGGCGCGCGCTATTCAGCGCGTGACCTGGCCATTTACCGGGGACATCTGGAAGGTGCCAAAGTATTGCTGGGGTCGGCGACACCCTCGCTGGAGAGTTGGTACCATAGCCGGCCAAGCGCTGAAGGTGGGCGCTATGTACGCCTGTTGATGCCCAGTCGCGTTGGCGCACCGGCCCACCAAGAATGCGACCAGGGACGACCCCATCGCAACGATTCAAACGCAACAGTCGGTGATCGGGGCGCAGGTATGACCGGCTTGCCGCTGGTACGCCGGGTTGACATGAACCACCAACCCAGACACTGCGTAATCTCGGCCCCGCTGCTGGCTGCCATTACCCAGCGCATCACCCGGGGCGAGCAAAGCATGGTGCTTTTGAACCGTCGCGGCTATGCCCCGGTGCTGCAATGCTCTGATTGCGATTGGAAAAGCGAATGTGCGCATTGCAGCGCATTTCGCGTTTTCCACAAAATTGACCGCACCCTGCGTTGCCACCACTGTGGTTTTACCGAACGGGTGCCACGCGCCTGCCCGGCATGTGGCAACCCGGATATCGCGCCGATTGGACGCGGCACTGAACGGCTCGAAGAACACCT
>CAIYNH010000639.1 GCA_903927495.1 uncultured beta proteobacterium | reverse complement strand
GGACCGACCAAGTCATGTCCACTGCCCGTTACGCCCGCAATGTAGCGGTGGCGGCTAGTGGCAGGTATGTCCGACTGGTATTGAACACCAACAGCATCAGCGCCACCTTGGCGACTGACTGCACCACCCTCACGACAACCGCCCTGCGCAACCCTGCAGGCAATGGCAACTTGGTACTAACCGCACCAACCGGAGTAACACTGGCCGTGACGAGCCAATCCCTCCCCTACACGGTGTGCTTTGACAGCTTGGGCAGACCGCGGGCAGCCAGTTCAGCCACCGGGGTGCTGCTTACCGGCAACACTACCCTTCAAATCACTGGGGGGGCCAGCAGCACCACCATTTACCTGGAGCCCGAGACCGGCTTCATTCATCCTTGAGCTGGCGTGGTAACCCTTGAATTAAGACTGCCTTCATTGCCAAGCAGACTGCGTCAACAAGGGGTGACGCTGATTGAACTGGTAGTGACGATTTTGATCATTGGCGTGGCTGTGGCTGGCATTTTGAGTGCTTTTTCGGTGGCACTGCGTTATAACGCCGACCCCCTGGTACACAAACAGGCACTGGCCATTGCTGAGAGCCTGCTGGAAGAAATCACCTCTAGAGCCTACAGCAATCTCGATCTGCACGACACCACGGCCAGCATTGCCAATGTCATCGGACCCGAAGCGGCCACAGGTGAGACGCGCACTTCAAGCACTGTGGGTTTTGACAATGTGGACGATTATCATGGCTACAGCCAGAGCAATAGCCTGACCGATGCAGCGGGCAACACTTTGGCGCTGGTGGGCAACTATTCCACCTGTGTGCTTGTCAGGAACCCAAGCGCTGCCTTATCTGGCGTGCCCGCGACCGATGTATTGCAGGTGTCGGTCTTTGTGTTTGGCCCGGGGTCGCAGGCCTTCGCTGGCACCTGCACCGCAGTCGCCATGTCGGTGGCAACTCCGTTGATTCGGCTTGACGGTTATCGATTCAGATATGACCCCACGCCCTGAGCCCCGAGAGTCAATCAGACATCCATGGCGAACCAGACGCCAGGGTGGCTTCACCTTGGTGGAGCTGATTGTGGTCATCACCCTGACGGCTATTTTGGCTGGCAGCGGCTCCATCTTCATCGGTCGCTTAGTTGAAGGCTACATGAGCACCCAGCGTCGTACAGAGATGTCCGACACGGCCGACATGGCGCTGCGGCGTATGGGGCGCGACATCAAGTCGGCCCTGCCGATGAGTTTACGTATCACCACAGCGAGCGGCATCACTTACATTGAATTTCTGACCACCAAAACCGGCGGGCGCTACAAATACGACGCTGCCTGCTTTGCGACAACGGGTTGCAGCAGTTTGACGACCCTGGGAAATGTCAACGATGGCACGTGGATTTTTACGCCCAATAACGACCGTGTCTCGATTTGGAGTCAGGACTATGGCACTGCGCTCAATTGTGCGGGCGGCGATGTCAGCGCCTGGTGCGCCGGCACCGTCGGCGTGACCAATTTTGCGCCGACCATCAGCAGTTTTTCCAGCTCCGGCAGCGAACAAACCATGGTCTTTGCGAGCACCAATTTTTCAGCTGTCGGAGAACAACAAAATCATGCTTTCCGAGTCATTGAGGGCCCGGTAACCTACGTCTGCAACCCTGCAGCAGGCACTTTGAGGCGCTATTGGGGTTACAGCCTGCCCCAAGCCACTCAATGGACAGTCACGCCACCAACGGGCAGCAGCAGCGCTTTGCTGGCAAACCATATCACCAATTGCCAAATCGCATACGACGGCAACGCCAGCGCGCAGCAAGGCCTGCAAGGTCGTGGGTTGATGTCTATAGTCCTGACACTCTCGATGCAAACTGAAACAATTTCTTTGGCACACCAGATTCATGTCAACAATTCACCCTGATCAGAACTGGCCAACAGTGCCACACCTGCAACGCGGATTTGCTCTCGTTTCTGCTATATTTTTGCTAGTGGTGTTAGGTTTACTGGCGGGCTTTGCTACCTATTTTGTCAGTGTTCAAAGCAGCTCGCTGGTGCTCGACTTGCGCGGCGCGCAGGCGTTGCAAGCCGCCAACGCCGGGCTCGAGTATGGTGCCTGGCAAGTATTGCGCAACGGCGGAACCTGCGCTGCCAGCACCACCCTAGGAACCCTTGGGGGAACTTTGGCCCCGTTTACCGTGGTTGTGAACTGCACCAGCAACATCCACGCCGACGACGGCATGGGTAACGCTCTGACTGATTACGCGTTAACTTCCACCGCAAGCATCGGCACCCTCGGCTCGGACTACGTTTCACGCCGGGTTAGTTCCTTGTTGGCACAATAGGCCATGCCTTACAAATTCAAGTTCTTGCTACTGCAAATGTTTTTGCAATGCCTGTTGCTCGGTTCAGCATGGTCTGCCGTGACCTGCTCCAGCTACAAGGGCCAAGTCAGCATCAACGAAATTCGCATTGGTACCAGCGGTTCTTCCAACATTACCAACCAGGTTGAGTTGTACAACCCCAACGGCATAGCCCAGTCGGTTTGGCAAACCTGGAGTATTTTGATTAATTACAGAAAGAGCACCTCGACCACGGCTACAAAATACGGCCCCTATGCGCTGTCGTCCGGTTTTATTTCTGTGAATAATTTTATTTATAACAATAACAAAGCTATGTACTTGCGCAACAGAAACACTCGCTTTGTGGACATCGCCCTGCTCGATGCGAGTGGCAATTTCATTGACTACGTGGCGCTTGAAGGTACGGTGCAAACTGTGCCGACCTGCATGACCAAGCTTGTTATCAACACCACACCGACAGCGGACACTACCGGCTATGCGGCGCGCAGCACTGATGGTGGTTCCTGGCCAGCTAATGTGGCGGGAACTTATTCGACCATGGGTTCTACCAACGTGTGCACAGCAGGAACCTCGCCCGACCTTTCCATCAGCAATGCATTTGACATTGCTGCACCCACCGTCGACCTGACTACGGTCACCTATTCGGTGATCGTCTCAAACAAAAGTTGCACGGCTCCTGCCAGTGGCGTGGCCACGTCACTGAGCAACATCACCGCGACCAATTTCAGCAGCTTGAGTACCTCCGTCACAACCGGCAGTGTTTCGCAGCAATCCACCGGATTAAACTGGACGATTGGCACCATGGCGGCTGGCAGCATTGCTACAGCCACAGTGACAGGCATACCGCACGTACTGGGGCCATTCAGCAGTGTTGCCAGCATCACCGCACCGGCAACTGGCCGGGTCAATACCGCCGATGACACCGACAGTGCCAGCATTAATGTTCATGACTTCAACTATGTGAGTTTTGATGTCGCCACAGACGCTGTCACCGAGGGAACGGATGCCAGCTATTCAGTCAAAATTTCATCGGATGCCACGCCCTCGGCCAAAATAACCATCAGTTACACCGTTTCCGGTACCGGCACCAGCAGCGACACCAACCTGCCTGCCTCTGGCACAGTGGTCATTGACCCAGCCAGTGTCGATTCCCCGTCGCAAACCTCCATCGATTTCACTATCACCAACGACAACATCCGCGAAAACCAAAAATTCATTGTCTTCACCATCACCGGGGTCAGCAGCACCGACCCCACGGTAAGACGCGACACCACGGCATCCGTCATGACGCTGACCCTAAACGATGATGACACGGGCATCCTGCTGAACTACAACATGGACGAGGCCATCTGGACAGGTGCAACTGGCGAGGTCATCGACCAATCGGTCAATGGATTTCATGGCACAGCCAAAAACAACGCTTCAATCACCTTGGGAAAGTTATGTTCGGCGGGCAATTTCACTGGCAGCAACTATGTACAGGGCCCCACCACCGACATTGGTTTGAGCACTGCCATCACAGTAATGGCATGGGTAAAGTGGGGCGTGACACCTTCAACCGCACTGGCCTGGGCCAGCATCGTCAACAACAATGGTCCCACCAGCGACGTTGGTCAGTTCTGGTTGCAGCACACCTCGACCAATGCCAATTTCGAATTTGCGCTCAAAACCAATGTCTCACGCTATAACATGGCTAGCACGTCAGCCACTGCTGTCGGGGTTTGGCGCCATGTCGCAGGCACCTGGGATGCAGCCACCGCCCAGATGAAAATCTATGTTGATGGTGTACTGGAAAAGACCATGGCCGCCGCTGGCACCAGCATCACGCCTTTTGTGTCTGGCTTCAGCCTCAATGTTGGCCGTTGGTCTATGGGTAGCGGCCGATATTTCAACGGCTCCATTGATGAAGTCAAATTACTAAACTACGCACTGAACGCAACGGAGTTGCAAGCCATCTACAGCAATGAGAGCGCCGGCAAAAACTGGGATGGCGGTAGCCGAATCTGCGTCACACCGATCAACCTGGCACCAGGGTGGCTCAATGCCTTTGACAGTTCCACGGCCAACGGCGCCATCACCGGCTTTATCAAAACCAAGGTAGCGGGCACCCCTTTCAGCCTGGACGTGGTCGCTCTGAACACTGCAAAAACGGCAGTGGACAGCAGTTTTGCGCAATCAGTAAAGGTGGAACTGCTGGCGAACGCGGGTACGGGCACGACCGTGGATGCATCGAATTGCCCCAGCAGCAGCAGCGTACTTCAAAGCACTACGTTGAGCCTTGCCTCCGGCAGATCAAGCATTGCACTCCCCGCTGAGGCCAATGTCTGGCGTGATGCACGCTTGCGCCTGAGCTATCCGGCAACGGGAACGGCTACCGTGGTAGCCTGCAGCAACGACAATTTTGCGATTCGTCCGGCAAGCCTGGCTGCTGTTGCCAGCGACGCTGACTGGCAAACCGCCGGTAACGGCCGCACGCTCAGCACCATCAGCGCTGCGGGTGCGCCATTTCACAAAGCTGGCCAGCCTTTCACACTCACGGTGACCGCCTACAACGCCAGCAGCGTCGTTGCCAGCAACTATGCTGGCACGCCGGCACCCGGCACACCCACCTGTGTTTTGCCCAGCAGTGGGTGTGTCGGTGGCTTGTTAAGCACGGGTACTTTTACCGGAACTGGTGGGACCGTCAGTTCCAGCACCGCAAGTTACTCAGAAGTTGGCGCGATCAGTCTGACCATGCAGGACAGCAGCTTTAGCAGCGTGGATGCGGCGGATGGCTCCAGCGCAGCAGAGCTCACCGCCTACGCCACAGCCATTTCGGTAGGACGCTTTGTGCCAGACCATTTCAGTATTATTGCCGGTACTGCCACGCCGGGTTGCAGCGCCGTTGGTAAGACAGCCTTTACCTACTTGGGGCAAGATGGATTGGCCACGCAGCAAAGCATTACTGCTCAAAATGCCCAAAACGGCGTGACCAGCAATTACACCGGTAGTCTGGCACGACTGAATCTTAGCAACTATGCCAGCTATGGATTTGCCGCATCGGGCTTGCCCACAGGGTCAGTTTTGTCGACCGGAGCAACCGCTCCGGCAGGCAGTTGGACAGCAGGTGCAGCACTGAGTACCAGCGCATACCACCTCATCAGCAAGCCAGCAACAGCTGCCGCTCAAGCCAGTATCGGCATCACCAGCACCCCGGTCGATTCGGATGGTGTCACTGTCAGTAGCGCCAGCCAAGTCGCCAGCGGCCAGGTATTTCGCCATGGCCGGCTCAAACTGAGCAATGTCTATGGTGCCACCACGGCTGATATTGTCCTGCCCTTACAGGCCCAATATTGGAACGTGAGCCGCTACGTTCTCAACCCGGATGACAGCTGCACCAGTTTGGGCGCTAGCGCTATAGGATTTAGAAATTACAACTCTGATTTGAGCAGCACCGAATTGGCGACTTCGCACCTGGTGGGATCAAACTGGCCTCTCTCAGGTGGCACCAACGCACTGCGGGTGACAAAACCAACCTCAGGTGACGGTAAGTACCGTGGCAGTACCGATGTCTTTATCAATCTCGGAACCGAATTGATCAGCCCAGCCAATTGTCCAAACGGCAGCACCACCACTGCCCCTGGATTGGGATATTTGCAAGATGCCTGGCCTTGGAATAGCGCCACATGCGCCAATCCAGTCGGGCGCATTACACTGGGATCCGAGAAACAAAAATGGGTTTTCCGGCGTGAGGTGTACTGAACACCCGGCACAGAAAAGTTATCCCATTTCTAACTCATCCCTGTCGTTG
>CAIYNH010000638.1 GCA_903927495.1 uncultured beta proteobacterium | reverse complement strand
TGCCCGCATTCCGCCAGCCAATGTCTCGAACGATGACCGGGGCAAACTGCGCACGCTCGAGCGTGATCTGAAAAACGTGGTGTTTGGCCAGGACAAGGCTCTCGACATGCTGGCCTCGGCGGTGAAGATGTCACGCTCCGGCCTGGGCAAGGGCGACAAACCCATTGGTGCGTTTTTGTTCAGTGGCCCCACCGGTGTCGGCAAAACCGAGTCGGCCAAGCAGTTGGCCTACATCATGGGCATTGAGCTGATTCGCTTTGACATGAGCGAATACATGGAACAGCACGCTGTAAGCCGACTGATCGGCGCACCTCCCGGGTATGTCGGTTTTGACCAGGGCGGTTTGTTAACCGAGGCCATTACCAAAAAACCGCATTGTGTGCTGTTGCTCGACGAAATCGAGAAAGCTCACCCGGCCATCTTCAATGTTCTGCTGCAGGTGATGGATCACGGCACCTTGACCGATAACAATGGCCGCAAGGCGGATTTCCGCAATGTCATCATCGTCATGACCACCAATGCCGGTGCCGAAACCATGAACAAGGCCACGATTGGCTTTACCAACCCGCGTGAGGCAGGTGATGAAATGGCCGATATCAAGCGCATGTTCACGCCCGAGTTTCGCAACCGCTTGGATGCTGTGGTGAGCTTTAAAGCGCTCGATGAAAACGTCATCCTGCGCGTGGTGGACAAATTCTTGCTGCAACTCGAAGCCCAGTTGACCGAGAAGAAAGTGGAAGTTACCTTTACCGACAAACTGCGCAAGCACTTGGCCAAGAAAGGTTTTGACCCGCTCATGGGAGCCCGACCCATGCAACGCCTGATCCAAGACACCATTCGCCGGGCACTGGCTGACGAACTGCTGTTTGGTCGCTTGATTGACGGTGGTCGATTGACCGTGGAGCTAGACGACACGGTTGCAGGCAAGACCGAAGTCATGCTGGACATTCAGCCCTTATCCAAGAAAGAGGGCAAACCCAAGCCTGAAACCCAGGAAGCCAGCACCATCTGATGCTTTGCCGGTCAGGGTTGATCAAGCCCCAGCAATGCTGCCAAAGCTGGGGTATCCAAGGCGCCAGCGTTGCTGACGACCTGGCCGGTGCGCTTGTTTTTGGCCAAAATAAACGGAACAGAGTCCGCACCCAAGGTGTTCAGCAGTTGGGTATTGCTGGTAATTGACTTGGCCAGTTCAGCGGGCACATCGGCACTCGCCGCCATGCCACCGGTGCCAGCCAAGAGCGATTGTTCATGCGCTGACATGGCATCTGCGGGGTTGGCAGAGGTCAGCAAGGCTGCGGCCTGCGCCACACTCTTGCCGGCATTGAAGGCAACCGGAATCCAGACAAACCTGACCTTGGCGTGCAGCGGCAACGAAGCCTGCCACAGGTGGCCACAGTGCGGGCACTGCGGATCAAACAGCACGTAGGCAGTTTGTGTACTCATCATGGCACCGACGGTGAAGCCTTTGCCCGTGGTGCCCACCAGGTCAAACGAAGAACTAGAGACGGCAACCGGGGCCTCAGGTTTGGCTGGGGCTTCTTGCTTTGAGCAACCTGCCAGGGACAAAGAAAGTGCTGCGGCCAGGATCAGGGAGAGGTGTTTCATGAGGAATGCAAATCTTTCAAAATGGTTGACGAATTATGCCGTCACTCCTTGGTTCGTGCCTCGGCCCCCTCGCCGACTTGCCGAACTCGCGCTGTGCTACTATTTTCCGCACTAGCACCGACCAATCCACGCGCTTGAACCTGTCAAGCGCACTCAGCGCCCATAAATAACACCGTGCCAGCTTCTGAACATTTCCTGCGCCAAGCCCTGACTTTGGCGACGCAAAGCCTGCTGATCACATCGCCCAATCCGCGAGTAGGCTGTGTTATCGCCAGCCGAGACGGGCAGGTACTGGGCCGGGGCCACACCCAACGCGCCGGCTCTGCCCATGCCGAAATCATGGCGCTGCGCGACGCGGCGGCGCTGGGGCATTCAGTGACCGATGCCACGGCTTATGTAACGCTGGAGCCATGCTCGCATATTGGGCGCACCGGGCCCTGCTGTGACGCCTTGATTGCCGCTGGCATCCAAAAAGTGGTGGCATCCATTGCTGACCCCAATCCAAAGGTGGCCGGCCAGGGCTTTGCCCGACTGCGTGCCACTGGTATGACCGTCGAAATGGGATGGGGTGCCACCGAGTCTCGCGAACTTAACCTCGGTTTTTTCAGCCGGATGAGTCGCCAAACCCCTTGGGTGCGCATGAAGGTGGC
>CAIYNH010000637.1 GCA_903927495.1 uncultured beta proteobacterium | reverse complement strand
CCGGTGGGGCCGGTCACCAAAATCATGCCATAGGGTCGCGCAATGGCTGAAAGCAGCCGTTCTTTTTCAGTTGGCTCGTAGCCAAGTGCATCAATGCCCAGTTTGGCACTGCTGGGATCCAGAATTCGGATCACAATTTTTTCACCAAACATGGTCGGCAAGGTGCTGACCCGGAAATCAATCACCCGGTCCGGACCAATCTTGAGTTTCATCTTGCCGTCTTGTGGCACCCGCTTCTCGGAAATGTCCATTTTGGAAATGACCTTGATGCGTGATGCCAGCTTGTCCTTTATGGCAATCGGCGGAGAAGCAATTTCACGCAGTTCGCCATCGATGCGAAAACGCACCCGGTAATTGTGTTCATAAGGTTCAAAATGCAAGTCTGAGGCCCGCATGGTGAAGGCATCAAGCAGCATTTTGTGCAAGAACTTCACCACGGGTGCGTCGTCAACTTCGGACGCTGCGGTGCCACCACTGTCGCTAGTGGTTTCTGACACAATGTCGTCGAACTCGAAGTCATCGCCGACGATGCTATCAATCGACTCTGTCGCTGTGACCGTATTTTTTGTCACCAGTTTAAGCAGCTTGTCATACTCGGCAATCACCCAGTCAACGCTCTGTTTGGTCGAAAATTTGATTTTTTCAGCAGATTGCTGATCCGACGGGTCTGCCGTGGCCACAATCAACCGGTTTTGACGCTTCCCGAGCACCACCAAACGAAAATCCTGGCAAATTTTGTTGTCTAAAAGTCCTTTGGGCAAGCGCTGCGTGTCCACCGCGTCAAGGTCAATCAGCGGAGCGGCAAAGGCAACTGACATGGTGTGAGCCAGATCAGCTGCCGACACTGCGCCTGAGCCGGTGAGTTCGGCAATGAAGCTGGAGCGATTGGTCTGGGCTTTTCGGTAGATGTCTTCGGCAAATTTTTGCTCCAGCTTGCCCGCCAGCACCAGCGTACGACCCAAGCCCGGCAGAGCGTTGGGACTGGGAATAGGTTGAGATGTCTCGAGGGCGACCATAAATTCAGAATGTACTACTTGCTGGGGCTGTATTTGTATTGAAAGCAATGAATCAACTTGTAAATAGTGCCTGAGTTTGTGTCGGAGCACAAGCCCATGCTGGCAATTTTGCTGCACTCCATCATGGAATGTGGTGACTCAGCACCTGGGCCAAAAAGACAGCGATATCGGCAATTTCGTGTGGGTGCACACTGTGGGGCATGGGATAGGTGTGCCATTGCACCGCATAGCCCAAACTGGCCAGAAGGTCGCGGCTGGCTGCACCGCGCGCCGGAATCACCACTGGATCCTGGTTGCCATGCGCCATAAAAATTGGTGTGTTTGCGTTGGCTATGGAGCGCTCACCCGCCAAGTTGTCGGCCAACGGCAGATAGCCCGAAAGCGCCACGATGCCAGCTAAGCTTTGCGGGTAACGCAAGCCGGTGTGCAAGGCCATGGCACAACCCTGCGAAAAACCGGCCAGCACGATTCGATTGGCCGGGATACCGCGTGCCACTTCGCGCTCGATCAATGAGCAAATGGCACGCTCAGAAGCACGAATACCCAAGTCGTCCTGTCGGCTGACCAGATCAGTGCCACGAATGTCATACCAGGCGGGCATCACATAACCGCCATTGATCGTGATCGGCATGGCTGGGGCGTGGGGAAAGATAAATCGGATACCTGGGTTACCGAGCCAGCGAAACTCCGGCACTAGGCCAGCAAAGTCATGGCCATCGGCACCCAAACCATGCAGCCAAATGATGGCAGCGCTTGGATTCGGTGCGGACTCGATCTGGATATGGGGCAATAGCAGCGTCATGTCGGAGCAGATGTTGGGTTGTGTCGGTGCGCCGGGACCGGCTAAGCTAACAGCGCTTGCGCAAATTCGCGGGCGTTGAAGGTTTCCAGGTCTTCCAGCTTTTCGCCCACGCCAATGAAATATACAGGAATAGGACGCTCACGCGCGATCGCCGCTAGCACACCGCCCTTGGCGGTGCCGTCCAGCTTGGTGACGATCAGCCCGGTCAGGCCCAGCGCGTCGTCAAAGGCCTTCACCTGAGCCAGCGCATTTTGGCCAGTGTTGCCATCAATCACCAGCAAGACTTCGTGAGGTGGCAGGGCCGCCCTACTCACCATCGCGGACTCTGGCATTACGCCAGCGCCCTGGTTTTCCTGGGAAGGGCCGGTTTTTTCAATCACACGTTTGATCTTTTTCAACTCTTCCATCAAATGCAATTGGGTTGGTAGCCGCCCGGCGGTATCCACCAGCACCACATCTCGGCCACGCGCTTTGCCAGCACTGACCGCATCAAAGGCCACGGCAGCGGGATCACCACCATCCTGACTGATGATGTCCACCGAAGTGCGGTCCGCCCATACCCCTAACTGCTCGCGGGCAGCCGCCCTGAAGGTGTCGGCTGCGGCCAACAACACACTGGCATTAGATCTTGCCAAGTGTCGGGTAAGTTTGCCAATCGACGTGGTCTTACCGGCACCATTGACACCGGTTACCATGATCACCGTAGGTTTGAATTGACCTATTGCCAGAGATTTTTGCAGCGGTGCCAACAGGCTGGTGAGTGACTCAACCAACAGACTCTTGACGGCTACCGGATCGGTGGTCTTGGATTCTTTGACGCGCCATTTCAGATCATCGAGCAAATGCTGGGTGGCTTTGACTCCGGTATCAGCCATCAACAGTGCAGCCTCGAGATCTTCATAAAGCGCATCATTAATCTTCGTCCCTGTGAAGACAGTGGCAATGCTTGAGCCGGTCTTGCGCAGGCCCGCCTTGAGTTTATCCAGCCAGGTCTTGCGCTCCGGCAGCACCTCGGGAACGGCAACTGAAGCTGCGCCCGGGATGGGCGCAATAGGGTTTGGTGGCGGTGCAGCCGGGGTCTTTTTTTTGAAAAAACTGAACATTTTGTGTCTTGTGGTATCACTGCATTCTATGAAACGACAAAACCCTTTTTTACGCCCCACTTTATTTGCTCAACTGAGCTGCTGCGCATGCCTCCTGGCAGCTGCATTGCCGACCTGCCTGGCGCAAGCACAAACTGCAACTGACAACCCCGTCAATGCCCAATCCAGCGCCACATTTGCCCAGCAATTCACTCTGGCCAATGGCATGACGCTGATCATCAAGCCCGACCGGCGCGCACCTACGGCAGTGCACATGCTGTGGGTGCGGGTCGGCTCCATGGACGAAGTCGATGGCAGTTCGGGTGTTGCGCATGTACTTGAACACATGATGTT
>CAIYNH010000636.1 GCA_903927495.1 uncultured beta proteobacterium | reverse complement strand
TCTCGCATCAGACCAGTGATGCGTGAAACCAGGGTCAGGCCCGAGACGACAGAAGCAGATTTGAACAGGGACACGATCGGAGTGTAGCGATTTGCTACAATCTCGGGCTTTGTTGACAACATCCTCAGACACTTAAGGAAATTATCATGGCTTCAGCCAAACCCAAGAAAAAAAACCCACGCCTGGCATCAGGCCGTAAACGCGTCCGTCAGGACATCAAAATCAATGCAGCTAACACGTCGCTGCGTTCAAAGTACCGCACTGCGGTAAAAAATGTTGAAAAAGCAGTTCTGGCTGGTGACAAAACCAAAGCAACTGAGTTGTTTGCCAAAATGCAGGCGGTAGTTGACACGGTGGCTGATAAAGGCATTTTTCACAAAAACAAGGCTGCACGTGACAAAAGTCGCTTATCAACCAAGGTGAAAGCCCTGGCCACTGCAGCAGTAACTCAAGCCGCCTGACATCAGTTAGGCAATCGCACGAATTCCTGAGACCGTTTCAAGCAAAGCACTGCGGCTTGCCCGCAGGTCCTGCCTAACACCAATCAGAAATTTGCCGTTTGTAACGGGTGCGCTGTCAGCAAAAGCAAAAAAGCAGTCGCAAGACGGCTTTTTTGCTTTCAGGCGCTTAGCGGATATGCGCGCTCAACCGCGACTCAACTCTGCGGGGCATGGGGCGGGGGGGCACCATGAAATACCTGTAACTCATTGTCTTTGGCAAAATTCATGCAAAAGTCCCAAGCCATGACATTGTGACGGCGTAAGTCCTCATGCACAACCACGCATCGAGTGCCATTGACCGTGGTTGGCACACACCAAGGCGAATAGCCAAAATGAATGCCTGGGCGTATTGCGCCGGGACGAAATTGACTCATTACGCCAGCAAGACGCTCTGACCAGTCACTGGGTCGAAACGCACGGCCAGCTTTGTTAAGGCCCAGAATGTAAACTTTTTTAGATGAATGAGAAACCATTGTGTGGAGCCTGATCTGTGATCGTTAACAGGATAATGCAACGCATTTGAATTCTAGCTCAATCTTATGTCTTATACAAGACTTGATCTACCAAATTCACACCAGACACCTGACTAAAAGATAC
Organism: uncultured beta proteobacterium; assembly: GCA_903927495.1. Lineage (GTDB taxonomy): Bacteria > Pseudomonadota > Gammaproteobacteria > Burkholderiales > Burkholderiaceae_C > Rhodoferax. The sequence continues at coordinate 1,299 of CAIYNH010000636.1, read as the reverse complement.
TCTAGCGCATCTCATCCGTTTGCCATCGAACTATCGATCATCCGTCTAAAATTGCAATAGAACGGCCCGCCCTGTGTTGGGCCGCTTTGTTTCACGCCGTATTCAGGAGACCTAAATGACCGTTGCCGCCCCCTTGAGTGAAGCCACATCGCCCCACGTCATGAATACGTACGGACGACTGCCGATAGCGCTGTCACATGGTCAAGGTTGCCGGGTATGGGATATCAACGGCAAGTGTTATCTGGACGCACTCGGCGGCATAGCTGTCAATACGCTGGGCCATAACCACCCCAAGCTGGTACCGGCGCTGCAAGACCAAATCGGCAAAATAATCCACAGTTGCAACTAGTACCACGTACCCAATCAGGAAATTTTGGCGAAGAAACTGGTTGAACTCTCTGGCATGACCAACGTGTTTTTTTGTTCTACGGGACTGGAAGCCAACGAAGCTGCCTTGAAACTGGCACGCAAATTTGGCCACGACAAAGGCATCACCAGGCCCGAGATCGTGGTTTATGAAAAAGCCTTTCATGGCCGCAGCATTGCCACCTTAAGTGCAACCGGGAACCCAAAAATTCAGATGGGGTTTGAACCCCTGATAGAAGGTTTTGTCCGAGTACCCATCAACAACATACAGAGTCTGAAAGATGCCACAGCAAACAACCCCAATGTTGTGGCAGTATTCATGGAAGCGATTCAAGGCGAAGGTGGCATCAACCCCATGCACATCGGGTATTTACGTGAGGTACGTCAACTTTGTGACGAAAATGATTGGTTGATGATGATTGACGAGGTCCAGTGCGGCATGGGGCGCACCGGCAAATGGTTTGCCCACCAATGGGCCGGCATCACCCCCGACGTGATGCCCTTGGCCAAGGGTCTGGGTTCAGGCGTGCCGGTTGGTGCCGTGGTCGCAGGTCCAAAAGCAGCGCATATTTTTCAGCCAGGCAATCATGGCACCACTTTTGGCGGCAATCCGCTGGCCATGCGCGCCGGGGTGGAGACCATTCACATCATGGAAGAAGAAGGGCTGCTGGACAACGCAGCCCGAGTCGGCCAACACCTGTCCGATGCTTTCGCAGATGCTCTGGCAACCGAACTGGCTTGCGGCACAGTCAAAGAAATTCGCGGTTTAGGGTTGATGATTGGGATTGAGTTGGCCAAACCTTGCGCTGCACTCACCCAACAAGCAGCAGGGGATTTCACTCACCATCAAGGAACAAAATGGGCGCAAGTTCAGGGACACCGCGGGCGACAAGGACAAATTCCGGCTCGACTTTGTTAGTCGACAATCCTTTC
>CAIYNH010000635.1 GCA_903927495.1 uncultured beta proteobacterium | reverse complement strand
GCTGTTGTAGTAAAAATTTGGAGATGCTCAAGATCACAAAGGTGATAAAAAACAGTACCAGACCAAGGTACATCAGCGAGGCTTGGTGCAAGCCCTCGCCAGCTTCGGCAAATTCATTGGCCAGTGCCGAGGTGATGCTGTTGGCCGCTTGGAACAGACTCAAAGAATCAAGCTGGTTAAAGTTGCCAATCACAAAGGTGACGGCCATGGTCTCACCAATGGCACGCCCTAGCCCCAACATAATGCCGCCAATCACACCCGCCTTGGTGTAGGGCAACACCACGGTAGAAACCACTTCCCAGGTAGTGGCACCCAGCCCGTAAGCAGACTCTTTGAGCAGGGTCGGGGTGACCTCAAACACGTCACGCATCACCGCCGCAATGAATGGAATGATCATGATGGCCAGGATGATGCCTGCTGACAAAATGCCAATGCCTACTGGCGGCCCAGAAAAGAACGCCCCGATGTACGGAACACCAGAAAAGATCGCCTGCAAGGGCTGCTGCACATAAGTAGACAACAAGGGACTAAACACCAGCAAACCCCACATACCATAAACAATAGAAGGAATTGCCGCTAGCAGTTCAATGGCCGTGCCCAATGGGCGCTTGAGCCAGGCCGGCGACAACTCGGTCAGAAACACAGCAATCCCAAAACTCACTGGTACGGCTATTAGTAAAGCAATGATCGAAGTCATCATCGTGCCGTAAATCATCACCAGCCCACCGAATTCCAGTTTGACCGGATCCCAGGTGGTGCTGGTCAGAAAACCAAACCCGAATTTCTCAATCGCAGGCCAGGCGCCAATGGTTAGGGAAACCAAGATGGCAACCAGCATGCCCAGCGTAAATAGGGCCGCACTTTTGGCTAACCACGCAAAGATACGGTCTGCCATGGGGCCAGAGCGCGCCGACTTGACTGGTGGAGGATTGATTCTGACCCTCTGCAACGAACTGCTAGAGGGACTAAGAGGCATCTGATTCACAGACAAAGTAATGGACACGCCTGACTCCTTGAATAAGACTGGAAAACGCTAGCTGGCTTATTTCAAAGCAACTGGCTTGCCAGAAGTATCTTTCACCGTGGCCCAAACCTTTTCGATGCTTTGCACCACACTGTCAGGCAAGGACACATAGTCCAGACTGGAGGCAATCGGGTCGCCATTTTTGAACGCCCAAGTGAAAAATTTGAAGGTCTCAGTCGCGTTGGCTGGCTTGTCTTGCTGCAGGTGCATCAAGATAAACGTGGCCGTTGAAATTGGCCACGTGCCTTTGCCAGGCTGGTCAGTGATCAACTGGTAAAACGACTTGTTCCAGTCCGCACCAGCCGCTGCTGCCTTGAATGCCTCTTCGCTGGGGGAGACAAACAAGCCGTCTTTGTTTTTGAGCTGGGTGTAGGTCATTTTGTTTTGTTTGACGTATGAATATTCCACATAGCCAATCGAATTGGGCAGGCGGTTCACAAACGATGCAACCCCTTCATTGCCTTTGCCACCAGCACCGACTGGCCAGTTCACGGCTGTGCCT
>CAIYNH010000634.1 GCA_903927495.1 uncultured beta proteobacterium | reverse complement strand
CGCAAGCTGGCAGATGGGCGCAAGGTGGGGCCGATTGTGTTCATGAGTCCTGTTGTCGCGCTGGTTGCGGTCTAGGGCGGCACGAAACGAGGTCTCGTCGTTCGGCGGAGTTGTCGTCTCGACGCCATGGGAGACCTTGCACGCCCCTCCTGGTTCGTCTTAGGGTTGAGGCCCTTGGTGCCAGTTTTTTCCCGGGGATTGGCGAGGAGTGCTTATAGGTACGGGATTCGTTGTCTCTTAAACGCGACCGTCTCGGCAAATGTATGTACAACCTGAACAGGGCAATACACCCCAGAACCTCAGCAGATCAGCGCGTACCGATTGCCATCGTTTCCACCCACTCTGCCATCGGTTTCCCGAATTCCACCCCCTACAATGAATTGTGATCTGCACGTCGCGACAAGTCCACAAAAGGGAGCATCCATGCCAGCAACTTCCATGTCAACCACGCCGACGTCAGTCGTCGGCATCGTGGAGGCCCAGCAAGCCCTCCTGGGGCTTTCAAATCAGGAAATCTGGACCGGGATAGGGTTTGAGCGGGAAATCGCTCTACAGCTCATTAAAGCAGGCGCCATGAAAATGCCGCTCGCCAAAATTCCGGCTTTGTCTGCGAGGCTGCAGTTTGATGCCGCTGAACTGCTCAGGGTTGCGCTTTGTGAATCTGGCCCCGCACTCGCAACGCTGATCAAGCACCAGCGCAGTTTGTGTGGCGACGCTGTGGGGGCGCCAATCACGCTTCAGGGCGAAGATGTCATCGCTCTGGTGGGGGTCTGATCATGGGAGAGCCCACGGCCAAGACCACAGAGAACTTCCGGCAGCGCGATCATCGTTTCAGCGCCCTGCCCCTCAAGGACGTTCTAAAAATCCAAATGAAAAATCTCGGCATGAAAAATGTCGATCTTCAGAGGATCCTGGGCTACCCGACACCCAACGTGATCGCGATGATCAAGGGTGGCTCGATGCGCCTGCCTGAAGCCAAAGCCATCGAGGTTGCCGATGCCTTGCAACTTGACCGCACTTTTGTGCTCGGCAAAGTCATTGCTGAAAACAACCCGGGGCTATGGGACGCGATTACCACGCTCGCGGGTGATCGACTTGTGTCTGCCAGTGAACTGGCACTGGTTCAACTGGTCCGCAAAGCCCTGGATGGGCATGATGTGAATCTGGCGGAGTCACCTGACTTTGTCCAGTTGATCACACCGGCACTCGCTGCCATTGTCGAACGTGAAAACGAGTTAGCTCAGGCTGCGATCAATCGTTGCGACGCATGATGCTTGGCAACACAATGAACCAGGCCGGTTTCACTTTCACTTATAGGGCAAATGATGGACACTGACATTGACGCCGTGTTTCGCACGCCGCCGAACCGCATCTAACGCGGACATCAAATAGTTGAACACCAACAATCAAGAAAAAGTAGACAAAGGTTTGATGGATACCATGGTGTCCATCAAGCCCTTAAACATTTCTGGAGAAACAATATGCCTATGGTTGCCGACGACAAGGATCGCTATTTCAGAGCTGGGATTGCTATTCGCCTGGATCGCAAACCCATCTTTGATGAGCGCATGAAGCAGATCGGCCTGAAGACCACAGGCGATCTGGTCAACCTGATCGTCACGGCAGACGAGTCGATCGTCCCGGCACTGAAGGTGTATGCCGACCAGTTCATCTCGTACCGCGAGCGGGCCAAGTCTGGGGTCACCAAGAAAGACCTGCTCAGGGAATTCAAGTCGCTTGAGCCGACAGTGATGGCTGAACTGCTTGCCAAACACAAGGCTGAAAAAGATTCGCAGGGGTCGGTCTAGGACATCGCAATGGCAACAACCTCGATGTCGGCCGGCCCGAACTGGACGGAAAGTTCTGTACGCTGGCTCCATCCAATTGATCAGGCATTTCATTTTTCACAGAAGTAACAACCATGCAAATTCGCGTCTATGAAGATGAGGGAACTATCCAGACTGAGTTGGCCAACTCCCATCCTCACCGGCCATCAGACGACGATCTAAAGGCTCTTCTGGTCTACACCGCCAATCCCCGCGAGGGGGGGATGACATTCAACGCATTACAGGCCAATTTTGCCGAAAGGGCTGCTCGCTTGGACCCGGTTGACCGTCCCCTTGCCAAGCGCGAGATGGCCGACGAGATCGATTGGCTCGAAGCTGCGGCATACCGTCATCGCCACCATAGACTGTTTAGGGCGGCTGCCTCAATGTCTGAATTCTTCTCCACTTGGTTTTGCCACACCTCTTTGGGAGAGGACAAGCGCCCTGCCCTGGAAAGATCTCTGCGCTTGCTTTCTGAACAAACTAAGTGCGCCTGTTCGGATCCTGCCCCTTTACTTATGGCAGCGAGGCTCCGGATCTTCCGTCCACAGATCAGAGATCTGGTCGATGCGCGCAGGTTGGTGACCATTGCTTCAAGTTATAGCGTTCTAAGCAAAGAGCAGCGAGACCTGATCACGTCGCTGCGGAGTGAACTCGACCGAAAGGAGTGCAAACTGGTGTTGCCAGTCGATTTCGATTACACCGGCAACTACGACTCGAACCAGGAACTGCTTCTTGCCAAGACCTTGCGGCAGCAGTTCAGGAAGGCTAAGGACACTGAATCGCTGGGTCGCGCCCTAACGCATCTTTATCGCATTGCCTTTATCGCCGAGGTCGAGCGGCACATCGAATTACGGTTGACATCGAAAGCCAGGGAACCGGCCATGAAAACCTTGCGTGACAACCGTTACCGAGTGCTCGCGCTCACCTATGCGGATAACGGAAAGATCCTGCCCACCTACGAGGTTCCATTGCTCGGCGTAAATGATTACAGAGCCTTCGTCCATGTTTGGGGCCTGGTGGACAAGTGGATAGATCCACTAACATTTTTCGGAATCATGCCAGCGCGACTGCGGAACTCAAGCTGACTAACAGCGCAGCTAGGCACTCTGATCCTTTACATTGATGCGTACGGTCGTGCTGCGGACAACGTTCTTGCCGCGATGTCGGTGTGACCTTGTACACCCATCCTGGCGGATCTCAAGGTTGAGGCCCCTGGCGCCAGTTTTTTCCGCGCAATTAGCGCGGGGTGCTTATAGGGGAATCGAATCTCGTCAGAATGCTTTCACT
>CAIYNH010000633.1 GCA_903927495.1 uncultured beta proteobacterium | reverse complement strand
TTTTGCACCGCCAGAAATTCGCCATTGCTGCCGCTGATCGGCACGATCGACATCGTCCCCCCAGGTGCCTGCCACACGGTGTGTGAGGAAAGGTAGTCAGGGCCGGTCCATGCCAGACACGGTCCTTCGCCCTCAGTAGCTACCAAAATCCGGGTTTGACCGTCCACCACGATGTGATTGGCTGAGTAGCAACGGTTGAGCGATGTCAGAAAGCGTTTTTCGATTTTCACGGACCACTCCAATAGATCAAATTGTCGGCAGAAATAGCCGAATTCATCAACTTTATTGCAAAATGATCGATATTATAAAACTAAAGGTAAAAAAGTAACTTTTTATTTCAATCAATTTGATCGTACAACTATTGAAAATGGTTCCTTGCAAGTCACCGTGCGCCAAAGATCGCCGACCCAACCCGCACCATGGTGCTACCTGAGCTGATAGCTGCTTCCAGGTCGGCACTCATCCCTAGAGACAGCGTATCGAGCCCGATGCCTTCCCTATTCAATTGATCAAATACGGCTGCAACGCCTTTAAATAGGGCACAAGAAGCTATAAAAGTAGGAGCAGGCTCAGGAATACTCATGAGACCCCGCAAACGCAGATGGGGCAAAGCAGACACAGCCCGCGCCAGTGCCAGCACCTCCTGAGGCGCAACGCCAGACTTGCTCACGCCGCCATCCACATTGACCTGAATGCACACCTGCAGTGGCGCCAAACCCAGTGGACGTTGCTCACTCAAGCGCTGGGCTATTTTGAGACGATCCACGGTCTGCACCCAATCAAAATGCTCAGCCACCAGTCGGGTTTTGTTGCTTTGGATCGGGCCTATGCAGTGCCACTCGATCGGCAGATGTCGCAGCGCTGCGATCTTCTGCACCCCCTCCTGAATGTAGTTTTCACCAAAGGCGGTTTGTCCCGCAGCATAGGCAGCTGTAACGGCATCGATACCAAAGGTCTTGGACACCGCCAGCAGGGTCACTGCAGCACTGGCACGTCCAGCGGACTGACAAGCGGCATCAATCCGGCTACGCACTGCGCTGATTTGAGTTTGAATCATGGTCATAATTGCGCAAGCGTAACAAACAAACGAGGACATCGTGGACATTACACAGTTGCTGGCCTTCAGCGTCAAAAACAAAGCATCTGACTTGCACCTGTCAGCCGGGTTACCTCCCATGATCCGGGTGCACGGCGATGTGCGCCGCCTCAATGTGGAGGCACTCGATCACAAACAGGTTCATGCCATGGTCTATGACATCATGAACGACTCTCAGCGCAAGCACTACGAAGAATTTCTGGAAATCGACTTTTCATTTGAGATCGAAGGACTGGCCCGTTTTCGGGTCAATGCCTTCAATCAGAACCGCGGCTCCGGTGCGGTGTTTCGAACCATTCCGACCAAGATACTGACATTGGAGCAGTTGAATGCGCCGAAAATTTTTGCCGATCTGGCCTTGAAGCCGCGCGGCATGGTGTTGGTCACCGGGCCCACCGGTTCGGGCAAATCCACCACACTCGCGGCCATGGTCAATTTCCTCAACGAGACCGAGTTTGGCCACATCCTGACGGTAGAAGACCCGATTGAATTTGTCCATGAATCCAAAAAATGCCTGATTAACCAGCGCGAAGTCGGCCCGCACACGCAAAGCTTTGCCGCCGCTCTGAAATCGGCCCTGCGCGAAGACCCGGACGCGATTCTGGTCGGTGAAATGCGTGACCTGGAAACCATTCGTCTGGCCATGACGGCAGCGGAAACCGGTCATTTGGTGTTTGGCACCCTGCACACCTCAAGCGCTGCAAAAACTATTGATCGGATCATTGACGTATTTCCGTCGGAAGAAAAAGAAATGATTCGCGCCATGCTGAGTGAATCCCTGCAAGCGGTGATCTCACAAACGCTGTGCAAAACCAAGGACGGCCAGGGCCGCGTGGCGGCGCATGAAATCATGCTGGGCACCAGCGCCATTCGCAACCTGATCCGCGAAGCCAAAGTAGCCCAGATGTATTCGAGCATTCAAACCGGTAACAGCGTAGGCATGCAAACACTGGATCAAAACCTGACCGATCTGGTGCGACGCAACATCATCGCACCGTCAGAAGCACGCTCCAAAGCCAAAATTCCCGAAAACTTCCCAGGATAAGTTCATGGAACGCGATCAAGCCACCACCTTCATCACCGACCTGCTCAAACTGATGATTGGGCGCGGTGGCAGCGACCTGTTCATTACCGCTGATTTCCCGCCGGCCATGAAAGTGGATGGCAAGGTCACCAAAGTGTCACCGCAACCACTCAATGCTGGCCATACCATCGCGCTCGCCCGTTCCATCATGAACGACAAGCAGGTGGCAGAGTTTGAGCGCACCAAAGAGTGCAACTTTGCCATTGCACCGCCAGAATTGGGGCGCTTTCGGGTCAACACCTTTATGCAACAAGGCAAGGTCGGCATGGTGCTGCGCACAATCCCCACCACTCTGCCAAGCATCGACAGCCTGAAACTTCCCGTCATTCTGAAGGATGTGGTTAACAGCAAACGTGGGCTGTGCATCATGGTCGGAGCCACGGGCTCAGGCAAATCCACCTCCCTGGCGGCCATGGTGGATTGGCGCAATGAATCCACCTATGGTCACATCATCACGATCGAGGATCCGATCGAGTTTGTGCACATGCACAAGAATTGCGTGGTCACGCAACGTGAGGTTGGCATTGACACCGACAGCTGGGCGGCGGCCCTGAAAAACACCTTGCGCCAAGCGCCGGATGTGATTCTGATGGGTGAGATTCGTGACCGTGAAACTATGGAGCATGCAGTGGCATTTGCCGAAACCGGCCACTTGTGCCTGGCTACCCTGCACGCCAACAGCGCCAATCAGGCGCTGGACCGAGTCATTAACTTCTTTCCGGAAGAGCGGCGGGCTCAGTTGCTGATGGATTTGTCACTTAACCTGCGCGCCATGGTGTCACAACGACTGATTCCAAAACAGGACTCCAAAGGACGTGTGGCAGTGGTTGAGATCATGCTGAACTCCCCCCTGATCTCGGATCTGATCTTCAAAGGCGATGTATCCGAGATTAAGGAGATCATGAAAAAGAGCCGAAATCTGGGTATGCAGACTTTCGACCAGGCCCTGTTTGACGCGTATGAGGCCAACCTGATCACCTATGAAGATGCGCTGCGCAACGCAGATTCAGTGAACGACTTGCGTTTGCAAATCAAACTCAACAGCCAGCGCAGCAAGCGTCAGGATCTGGGCGCAGGTACCGAGCATCTGAGCATCGTTTAAGCCGTCAAAAAGCGGAAACGCTACATTACTATCCCACTCATCCGATAAAGCAGCAGCACCGTGAACATTAAAAATTAT
>CAIYNH010000632.1 GCA_903927495.1 uncultured beta proteobacterium | reverse complement strand
GGTAGCTCGCCGGTGTGCTTGAGCATCTCGTAGTGCATGGATTCATCCTGAATCTTGCCGCGCTGGTAACCCGTCTCCATGGCCCCCAGCACGCCACCCCGCTCGGTGATGCGCTCAAATTCCAGCAGCACGGCTTCTTCCACCAGTTCGGTCAGCTCTTCGATGATGAAGGCGCCTTGCGACGGATTTTCATTCTTGGCCAGACCCCATTCGCGGTTGATGATGAGCTGGATCGCCATGGCCCGGCGCACGCTGTCTTCGGTGGGCGTGGTGATGGTTATATATTTTCATATCAACAGGTGATACCATTAGATATGATTGATGACGCTGGATTGCAAAACCTTTTAGACCTTGCCGGATCAGTGATTGATCAGGGCGAAGACTATTGGGTGAAGATTGAAGCTTGGTCGGTCGCGCCCAGTCTGAATGTGCCGCATGGCATCCGCTATGCCTTGACGCTTCATGAGCCTTACGGCAAACGGATTTTGGGCTATGACAATGCCCATGCAGTCAAGCCACCGCAGAAATTCAAGTTTGCCGGACAGCGACTCACCTACGACCACAAACATCGGCACGCATCGGATCAAGGTGTGCCCTACACGTTTTCCAGTGCTTACCAATTGCTGAGCGACTTCTTTGCCGAAGTTGATCAAGTTTTGAAACTCGCCAAACTGAAATAATGTGAGAACCACTATGACAATGATGATCATCGGCATCTTGCCCCAAGAACAAATCCGTGAACGGATGTTGGCCATTGCGCAAGGCAGCATCAAACCGCAGCCCAACGACCCAAAAATCTGGTTCACCTCAATGCGCTCATTGGCAGAAGTATTAAGCGATGCGAACCGGGCTCTGCTTAAAGTGATCTCGCAAAGTCAACCTGACTCGATTGCAGCACTGGCACTTACCACCGGGCGCAGCCCAGGCAACCTGTCGCGCACCCTCAAGACCATGTCGAACTACGGCTTGATTGAAATGCAAACGCTGGATCAACGCCGGCGCAGGCCCGTTGTCAAGGCCACCGAGTTCCAAATTTTGATGGCCGCTTAGATGGGTATCTGGCACATGCCCAACCCATGAAAAGCAGGCCCATCCGCTGCAATAAAAATATGCTATTTAACCCTGTAGAACCCGTCAAATAAGCGTAAGAAGCTACTTTTAACGTAGCAATATAGTTGACCAACCGGGCACAGAGCCAAGATACGCGCTGCGCTCAACACGCGTGGTCTGTCCCGCAAGATATCACATATTTCTTCTGTACTGCCCACCCACCTCAAACAGCGCGTTGGTGATTTGCCCCAGCGAGCAGCAGCGCACCGCGTCCATCAGCACCTCAAACACGTTCTGGTTGTCCATCACGGCTTGTTGCAAGCGTTTGTGTGAGCTGGGCTGGGGCGGTGGCGGCGTGTTTGGCGTGGAAGTCGGCCATGGCTTTCGGTGAATGCCGAGATGATTCGCTTGTACTGGGGCATCGGTGCCTTGATTGATGCACAGCAGCGGCAGCAAGGCTGGGGTGCGGCTGTGATTCCGCGCCTGGCCCGTGACCTGCACAATGAGCTGCCCGAAGAAAAGGGCTTTTCAGAGCGCAACATCAAACGCATGCTTTCTTTTTATCGTGAATATCCTGCGCTTGCCTTGGATACTGCGGTTGTGCCACAAGTCGTGGCACAAAACCTATCGGGCGAAAAAGTGACACAGTCTGTGGCACAAATGGCAACCTGCATTCCCCCTGAGCTGCTGCTGGCGCTGCCGTGGGGCCACCACAATGAGTTGATGGCCAAGGTGAAAGACCTGGTTACGCGCGCTTGGTACATGGAAATGACAGTAGAAAACGGCTGGAGTCGCGACATTTTGCTCATACAGATTAAAACCACAGCCCATAGGCGTTGGGGCAACGCTGCCAGTAATTTTGCCCTGCGCTTGCCGCCACCCGATTCCGACCTGGTTCAGCAAACGCTGAAAGACCCCTATCTGTTCGATTTCCTCACTCTGGAAAAGAATTTTCACGAGCGCGAGTTGGAAACCGGTCTCATCGCCCATTTAGAGAAATTCTTGCTTGAGCTCGGTCAAGGTTTTGCCTTTATTGGCCGCCAATATCATCTAGACATTGGTGAGCAGGATTTTTACATCGACTTGCTGTTCTACCACCTCAAACTGCGCTGCTATGTGGTGGTCGAGCTCAAGCGCGGCCCGTTCAAGCCGGAATATGCGGGGAAGATGAATTTTTACTGTAGCGTGGTCGATGACTGTCTGCGCCACGATGACGATAAGCCGACCATCGGCCTGATCCTGTGTCAGCAACACAATCGAGTTCTAGCTGAATATGCGCTGCGCGGGATGGATAAACCGATTGGGGTCTCAAGCTTCGAGCTGAGCCGAGCCTTACCTGAAACGTTGAAATCAAGTCTGCCCACGGTTGAGCAACTGGAAAGTGAACTGGGCGCACTGCCAGAGGAACCGATACAGTGACCCGCAGCAGGCATACAGGGCTATAAAGTCACAAGCCGTTTAACCCTGTAACGCCCGTCAAATAAGCTTAAACAGCTATTTAAAAAATAGCAATATACGTCACATATTGCGCCGGTACTGTCCACCCACCTCAAACAGCGCAGTGGTAATTTGCCCCAGCGAGCAGCAGCGCACCGCGTCCATCAGCACCTCAAACACGTTCAGGTTGTCCATCACGGCTTGCTGCAG
>CAIYNH010000631.1 GCA_903927495.1 uncultured beta proteobacterium | reverse complement strand
CGCCGCCGAGCTCAACACTTAGGCCAGCGAACGAATGCGTGCTCGAGATGGAGAATGTGCACGGCGCGAAGATGCGCGTGCAGCTCAATGGCGCAGGCCTTGCCAGCTTGGGGCCGCTGCTGAGTTCATTCTGGGGTGAACCATGATTGCGATCACCCCCAAGGCTTTCTCATAGAAAAATCAGTCTGAAATGCAGTATAAATTGAGCCCCAAAATTTGCGCATGAATTTCACATGGCTACGCTTAACAATGCACCGTACAGTGACGAACAGATAACCAGTTTTGTAGATTTGCTCAACAATGACCTTCCCGACCACCGAGACAACAGGGGCAAGATCCACTCGTTGACGTTTGTGATTGCGGGGTTTGTGCTGGCGACGCTGATTGGCCGCCAAAAGCTTTCAAGTATCCACCGCTTCATGGTCGGTCGTGCGGATTGGCTGGGTAAACTAACCCAAACCGATGCGCCCAAGCCCATCTCCCGCGCCCATCTGCCGCGCCTGCTGGACGGGCTGGACTGGATAGCGCTGAACGGGCTAATTGAACGCTGCTTTTGCGTCAGAGTACAGTGTGACGGGGAGAAGCAATGGGCGGCCGTTGACGGCAAGGCGCTGCGCGGCACACTGGATGCCGGTGAGAAGCAAAACTTGATTCTGGCGGTTGCCCACGATGCGCGGGAAGTCTTAGCGCAAGCTAGGCAGTGCGGCGACAAGTCAAGCGAAATCCCGGAAGTTCGAACGCTATTGAAGGACAGCGGACTGGAGAAGCAAAAGGTGTCATTGGATGCCCACCACTTCAATCCAATCACAACAGCCCAAATCCACCAGGCCGGGGGCATTTACCTGACGCAGGCCAAGGAAAACCAGCCGGTCTTTTTGCAACAATGCCAAGCCTTGCGCTCAAAATCGCAGGCACTGGCCGAGGAGGTCGAACATGAGAAGGCGCACGGGCGCGTCACCACGCGCCGCGCGCAAATGTTTCCCTTGGCACCCGTCACTCTTGACCCTCGCTGGAAGGACAGCGGCTTGTCCGCACTTATCGTCGTAGAGCGCGAGACATTCGAGGTTGCCAAGCAAAAAACCACGTTTGAAACCTCCTACTATGTCAGCAATATGGTGCCGGTGCCATCCGACGCCAAGCCTGTTGTCAAGGAGTTGGCGCAAGCCATCCGAAGGCATTGGGGGGTGGAGTCCAACAACTGGATACGCGATGTCACCTTCGGCGAGGACAGCGTTAAAACAAAAGCAGGCAACCAAGCACAAGTCATGGGATTGCTGCGCGGCCTTGCCATTGAGTTGATCCGGAAAACGTCACCGAAAAACTTCAAAGCTGCAATTGAAAAGTGTACTGATACACCTGGCTACTTGGAATCGATGCTTTTGCGAGTGAAATTTTTATGAGAAAGCCTTGGGAAACCCCCCAATGTCATGCAAACAGATCCCTGTACCTGCGCGAGGCCTGCTCACGAGTGATGCCGGCGATCTCGGCAGCTCTTTTGATGGTCACTTGCCTCCCGCCGGACTTGATGGTCCTGATGGCCATATGCAGCTTTTCTGAAGTCGCATCGGTCCGGATCTGATGCGTGATGTATGCTCCCTTCGCCGTGTGACATATGCTCTCGGCGCTTTCGATTGCTGAAAAAAGATCATCCTGCTTTTTGGGATTGATAAAAGTACCAAACTGCTCTATGGCTTGT
>CAIYNH010000630.1 GCA_903927495.1 uncultured beta proteobacterium | reverse complement strand
CCGACACTTTGTTGCTTCGCCTTGCCGTGCGTCAGCACTGTCTGCGGCTTCGCGCCTAGTGTCGTATCGATCTGGAAACGGAATTACTTGCTGGCCCGAATCCGGCCCAGTTCTTTCTGGGCTTCGTTCCACAAATCCATGCCCACATCGGTACCGATCAGGGCGTACACCTTGGTCAACTTGTCGCGCATACGGGCCGACTCTGCCGGCGACAGTTCGTTGATTTGCATGCCTTTGGCCTTTAGATCGGCCATGGCTTTGGAGGCCTCGTCACGGGTGTCTTTGCGCTCGAAGTCGCGGCTGGCTTTGGCGGCATCAGCCAGCACTTTTTGCTCATCTTTGGAGAGCTGATCCCACCATTTCTTGCTCACCAGCACAATCCAGGGGCTATAGACGTGGTTGGTCACCGTCATGTACTTCTGGACTTCGTAGAACTTGCTCGACAGGATGGTATTGAACGGGTTTTCCTGACCATCGACAGTTTTGGTTTCCAAGGCACTGAACAGTTCAGAGAAAGCCATTGGAATGGCATTGGCACCCAGCGTCTGGAAGCTGTTCAAAAACACGTTGTTTTGCATCACCCGCAGCTTGATGCCGTCCATGTCTTCCATTTTGGTGATGGCGCGCTTGCTGTTGGTCAGGTTGCGAAATCCGTTTTCCCAATACACCAAACCCACTAAACCCTTGTCTTGCAACTTGGCCCTGATCTTGTCGCCAATCGGACCGTCCAGCATGATGTCGGCTTCTTTGGTGTTGCTGATCAAAAACGGCGTGTCCCAGAGCGCCATTTCCTTGGTGATGCCGACCAGCGTGGCGGTGGAGCCCACCATCATCTCTTGAGCGCCGCCAATCAGGGCCTGTTGCATCTGGGTGTCCGGCCCCAGCGCAGCGGCACCGATAGCACGCACTTTCATTTTGCCGCCGGAGGCTTTTTCGACTGCTTCAGCAAACACCTTGGCCGCGCGACCCTGGTTGCTTTGCTCGTTGAGGCCATAGCCAAATCGAATCAGCCGCGGCTTGATGTCTTGTGCCAATGCGGAAAACGAGGCGCTCAGCAGTGCCATGCTGGCAGCTGCAATCAGGGTTCTGCGAATAAACTTCATGAAAATCTCCTTGGGGTTGAAATGAAAGAAAGAAAATTTAAGGATGCGTAATTAGCGCATCCACGCCACTGGCGCGGTCACGATCTGCGGGAACAAAACAAACAAAAACAAAATGAAGACATAGGTAATCAGGAACGGGTTGACCCCCTTGATCACTTGGTGCATTGAGATACGCCCAACTCCTGCAACCACGTTGAGCACGGTTCCCACCGGCGGCGTGATCAAGCCAATGGCACCGTTGAGCACGAACATGAGCCCGAAGTAAACCGGGTCAATACCCGCCTTGACGGCAATCGGCAGCATTACCGGTGCAAAAATAAGGATGGTGGGTGTCAGGTCCAGTGCCGTGCCAATGATCACCAGAACGACCATCATCACGGCCATCAGCAATTTGGGGCTCTGTATCAATGGCCCCAACCAGCCGGTCAACACGCTGGGCAGATCTGCCAGCGTGATCATGTAACTGGCGACCTGGGCACCAGCGCACAGAAACATGACGATGGCGGTGGTTTTGGCGGCGCGCACCAGTACCCCGTAGACCTCAGTCACCTTCATTTCCCGGTGGATAAACAGTGCCACCACAAGCGCGTAAAACGCAGCCACCACCGCCGCTTCAGTGGGTGTGAAAATGCCTGACTTCATGCCACCAATGATGATCAGGGGCATCAGCATGGCCCAGAACGCCTTGAGCGTGGCCATCAGTCTGGCCTTTAGCGGTAGCGGCTGTCCTTGCGGTAAGTTCATGTCGCGCAGCACCCATTGCCAAGCCACGATCAACCCAGCACCCATGATCAGGCCAGGAACGATTCCGGAGATGAACAAGGCCGAGATGGAGGTGTTGGTGGTCACCCCATAGATGACAAACGGCATGCTGGGCGGAATGATGGGGGCAATGATCCCACCCGAAGCAATCAATCCAGCCGAGGTGTGCATCGGGTAGCCTTGCTGACGCATCATGGGCAGCAAAATAGTGGCCAGGGCGGCGGTGTCAGCGAGGGCCGAGCCGCTCATGCTGGCCATCAGCACGGCGGCACCGATGGCCACGTAGCCCAGACCGCCCCGAATGTGGCCGACCCAAGCCTGAGCCATGGCGATGATGCGGTTGCTGATGCCACCAGAATTCATCAACTCCCCAGCCAGAATGAAAAATGGTACCGCCAGCAGCGGGAAACTGTCGACACCGGCGACCAGGTTTTGCGCCAGCAGTTGGGTGTCCCAAAACCCCAGTACCCAGGCCATGCCGGCACCGGTGAGCACCAGCGCCAGCCCCATGTTCATGCCAATGCCCATCAGGAGCAGCATACCTACCGAAAAAACGATAAAAGCCAGACCTTCGTTACTCATGATTGATTTACTCCACTTCTGCACCGTGACCCAGGTCCAGCGGTGTTTGTTTGATGAGTTCAACCAAGGCCATGGCACCAATCGCCACCGCACAGAGAAGGGCTGGCAAGGGCAACAGCGCTACCGGGTAATGCAGCACCACGGAGGTGCTATCCATACCGACCAGCACCTGCTGCCAAGCCCCCCAGCCGACCAGAATACAGCCCAATAGCACCAGCAGGCGAATGACCGAACTGGCCAGCGCCATCGCAACTGGGCGGTGATGTAGCAAACCGATCAGGCTGGTGAAGGCCATGTGCTCGCCCAACGGATAAGCTCCAGTCGCGCCGATGAAAACCATCCAGACAAACAACAGCCGCGACAGCTCTTCACTGGCGGCTATCCCGCTTCCAAAACCATAGCGAAGCACGACATTGACAAATACCGACAGCGCCATCACACCCAGGCACAGGGCCAAAATGGTGTTGGTGCTACGTTGAAAGAGTGAGTTGGCGGGGCTGCCAGTGGTCGGGGTACTCATGCAGTTTCCTTGGTTTGCAGCCAGGCGACGACCTGGTTTTGAAGTTGAGAAAGGCTGTCCGTGGCGTTGAGCGGTAGCACACCCGGCTCACCCGAGGGCACTTCTAGCGTGGCGAACTGGCTATCCACCAGCGTGGTTGAAAAAAAATGCAACTGTGCGCGTGCACGCGCCTGCACCCGAGCCTGGGCTTGCTCTGGGCTGAGCTTCAGAAACACAAAGCGCAAGCCCACACACGCTTGGCGCAAGCGGTCACGGTAACTCTTTTTCAAGGCTGAACAGGTCAGCACCAAGCCTTGCGGGTGCACACGCAGTTGCTCACACAAGATGCCCAGCCAGCCATTACGGTCGGCATCGGTCAGGGCAACACCCTGACTCATTTTCTGGCGACTGGCGGCGCTGTGAAAGTCATCGCCTTCAATCAGCGGCAGGCCCAAAGTTTCGGCTACCGCTGCGGCAAGGCTCGACTTGCCACAGCCAGCTACGCCCATGATCACAATAGAAATCGTCATTTAAGGTTCAGGATAGCGCTATCCAAGCAGGGTAAATAAACAGGACTTACGCAAAATTGTCCGTGCTTGACGCAACGCCATTGATAGTGCGACTTGGAGCACAAGGCGCAGCAACATCGCTGGAACAGTTTTAAGTAAGTCCTGAAAAAAGTCAGGGGTTGGCTCGGATCTATTTTAAAAATCGGACTTGACCCAGACCTTCGGATAGCGCTATCCTATGGGAATCTTCTTCTTCAGGCATCCGTATTAACCCTATGTCATCACAAATTCGCTCAGTCCGGCCACGCGCCACCGGCCGCATCACACTGGCCGATGTCGCACAGGCAGCGGCGGTCAGTCCGATCACCGTGTCGCGGGCCTTGCGTGGTGAACGCGCCGTGGATCCGGCATTGGTAGAGCGGGTTCGAATTGCAGCACAGACCCTGGGCTACGTGCCAGATCCTGCCGCTCGCGCCCTGGCATCGCGCCACAGTGCGCAGGTGGTGGTGCTGATACCAATGTTGTCGAACGCCTTATTTGTTGACCTGCTCGAAGCAGTTCAGCGCACCTTGCGAACAGCAGGCTACCAGATGCTGATGGGGGTGACGCATTACGATGCCGACGAAGAAGAGTACTTACTGCGCGAACTCCTGCAACACCGTCCAGCCGGTTTGCTTGTCACAGGCTTCGAGCGAAACGAGGCCACGCGACACCTGATAGCGCAAAGTGGCGTTCCCTGCGTTCACCTGATGGAATCAAGCACCGCCAATGAGATTTACAGCGTAGGCTTTTCACAAACCGATGCAGCCGCTGAAATGACCCGACATTTGTTGCAGCAGGGCCGCCGGCGCATTGCCTTTGGGGCTGCGCAACTCGACCCGCGCACCTTGCAGCGGTTGCAAGGCTGGCGGCAAGAATTACAGCAAGCCAAGGTATTTGATGCCCAGCTTGAATGGCTAGACCCGGCACCTTCCTCTATGGCTCTGGGCGGTGCAATGCTGGAAAAAATTCGGCTGGCGCAGCCCGCCGTCGATGCCATCTTTTTTTGCAACGACGACCTGGCTCAGGGCGCGCTGCTGGCGGCGCATCGGCTCGGCATCAACGTGCCAAGAGAAATCGCCATTGCAGGTTTTAATGATTTGACTGGCAGCGACCAGATGCTGCCACCTCTCACCACCGTACATACGCCGCGAGCAGAAATTGGCAGTGCAGCTGCCGCCATGCTGCTGTCGCTTATGAACGGTGAAAAAATCAGCTCACCGTGCATAGACCTGGGTTACCAACTGGTAGTGCGCTCAAGCACCTGAGGTACCCGTGGACTGACTTCTTGAAGCACGACGGGCTGGGTCATACCTTCAGAGGCCTTGCAAGGGTTAGTTTCTATTTGCACCGAATCCGCGCCGCTCTCCCCAGGCGCAGTGATTTTGGGGTCGGATCCCGATTCGGCATACAGGTGCTTGAGTAGGTCAGCGGTTTCAGCCCGAGTCGGGCTCAGACCCCAATATCACGGAACAGTAACGCGGTGCTATTGGTTCAATAGTGCTTTGTGCCTGACCTGTATGCTGTCAGAGGCTATTTGACCCTGAACTTCGGTGTGGCTGAAACGCAGCAGGTGGCTGGCGTTTGGCTGCAAAATTGAAGTCACAACCGGCTGGTTTGAAATGTTGACTGTGAATTGTGGGTTCTGCGTTGTCGTTTTACCGCACTTGCCCCCCTCTCCCCCAGCCCCTCTCGCCCCGCCGGGCAAGAGGGGAGCCGAACAGCCCTATGTGGCCGTTTACCCGTGGGCTGACTTCTTGAAGCACGACGGGCTGGGTAATACCTTCAGACACCTTGCGGTGATTGGTTTAATTTGTTTCGCCGATTCGTGATCAGACTCAATTGGACTTTGCATGCCGCTCACCGCAGCCGCCCCAGGCGCAGTGATTTTGGGGTCGGATCCCGATTCGGCACGCTGGTGCTTGAGTAGGTCAGCGGTTTCAGCCCGAGTCGGGCTCAGACCCCAATATCACGGAACAGTAACGCGGTGCTATTGGTTCAATAGTGCTTTGTGCATGACCTGTATGCTGTCAGAGGCTATTTGACCCTGAACTTCGGTGTCGCTGAAACGCAGCAGGTGGCTGGCGTTTGGCTGCAAAATTGAAGTCACAACCGGCTGGTTTGAAATGTTGACTGTGAATTGTGGGTTCTGCGTTGTCGTTTT